>JAJSZS010000008.1 GCA_030262725.1 Candidatus Desulfofervidus auxilii
AATATCCACTGTATAACTTCATCCACAGTGGTATCTAATGTAACTGCCCTTCTAGCTAGCCAATAACGATAATCATCACCAAAAGGAATATCATTCAAATAACCATTATGATAGCCAGCACCAACTGAATTATAATATTGCATTGCTAACAATGCTCTTTCTTCATTCCATTGACTATAAGGCACTATGAAATTATTTACATCAAATCCTAAAGCTATCAATTCTTCTTTTGACATTTCAAGTTCTCTTTCAACAGAATCAGACCTTATTTCATAATTTGAAGGATCATCACTATTAAATGTATGAATATAAAGAGTTTTTGTCTCATCATCGAAATAAAATGAACCTGGGGTGTTTTCCACTCCACTAATAGACCATTTTTTCTTTAACGGAATTCCGTTTTCTACAACAAAAGGCAATTCATCATATTGATAATTAGTTAATGATTGATAAGTATAGTTCATACCAGAAACTTTCTGCCATTCATTAAATATCACCTCATCCTGATAGCTTTGGGGAATTTTATTAAAATGAGGGTGACTTTTACTATGTGAACATATTTCCCAACCTGCGCTTTGCATTTCAAGAAGCTGATTAACATTCATTTTCGACCAACTTCCAATACGATTCGAAATAACATTAGCAGTTCCCACAAATCCATACTGACTCAAAATAGGAAAAGCAGATTCGTACACGCTTTTATGACCATCATCAAAGGAGAAAGTGAGCATTGCACTATTCGCATAAGGAGATAATACAAAGATTATAAGCATCAAGAAAATAAATTTTCTTAACATTTTATTTCTCCATATTTTAACGATTTGACTATAATATATTTTTCAAAAAGTCAAGTAACAAAATGTTTTTTGCTTACGAAGTGGAAATAACGAGGTGATTTTTGCTTTAATTAGTTTAAACATAAAGTTGTAGAAATAAAATACAATTGGCAACTTAAAAATGTTATATTGCAAGAGCTAATCTTTTTGACTTTTTCTTCCCGAAGTGGAAATAAATGGACGATAATTTTCATTTCCATTTTAATCTAAATTCACTATTTACTTGCCGGCTTACTTCCCACTTTAAATTTTACTTTTTTGCCCTTTAAAGCACTGTTAAATAATAAGTTTGCCCTAACTACCTGTAGCATTCTTAAAGGTATTCCAATAAAAAGATCTCTAAATAGAAAACAAATTTCTTTAATACACATTTTTGAACATTCTATTTCATAATTGTATATCTTAAGATATCGTTTAGCTAAAAAAGTAAATGCTTTTATTTCATAACTATTTAGTGTTTTTTTCCATTTATATATATTTTGAGGCGAAATAGGTTTAAAAATCAGTTCAGAATGATGTGAACCTATATAATATTTACTCTTCTTATAAAAATTGAGTATTTCACTTTCGTAATTAATATTCAAGAAAAAGCATATTTTTTTTAATACTTCTTGAGGTTCCATAAGAAGATCTTCATAACGAATTCTCATCTTATTAGAATTTGGCACATATTTAAGAAATTTCTCTATCTTATAATTTTTATATTGCCACTCTAAAGCAACAACAGCAACATTATTTTTCGTTGGATCCATTTTACGCCAACTATCAAAGACATCTCTACCATCTCTTACAATATGAATAAATTTTGCTTCTGGAAATAACTGATATAGCAATTTTATTTTTCTAAACAATGAAGGTGTTTTATCTCCCCAAATAATTTTCCCTTCGTGTTTAGCATAACTTAAATAAAGGCTTTCAATAAGTTCTTTCAAAGTTATTTCTTTTTGTTGTTTTAAATTTTCTAAAAAGTCTGAATAATCATAGTTCCATAAATGGAAATGAGGACTATTTCTTAAGTAGTTATAAATTCTTTTTAAGGACTCACCATAAAAAGGTTTTTTAAAATACTTATATTTTAAAAGTGGTCTTAAAAATTCAGCCTCTTCAGGTATAGCAATTTTTGAATGGCTGTTTAGAATAAGACGTAACAGAGTTGTACCAGACCTTTGAGTACCCAAAATAAATATTGGTGGTTTTTTACTATTCATTAGTTAGTTCCTTTGAAAATTTAATTATTACCAAAAATTTATACTAGAAGTTTCAAGAAGCTCTATTAGCATTTCTTGTTTTCCCCATGGAAAATAATACCAAGTAGTAGCAATCATACCAAGAGGTTTTGGAACAAGTTTTTTCATAAATGATGAAAAAGTTGCAATAGCTCTTTCATCTTTAAAAGTAGCGCCAATGACTTCAAAGCCTTTTTTTCTAAAATAAATAATAGAAGAATATGTTTTTTGTGGAAAGTAAATCCAATCAGCAATAATAACGTTTTTATTAATAAAATCTATTGCTTTATACATTTGTTTATATCCACCATTTTTTTCTTTTTTAAGCATATCACTCCATATAATAGTTCTTACTCCTTTCTTAAAAAGAAAATCGGTTATAATGTTAATATCTTTTGCAAAAAGCCTATAACTTATAGGCGGATTATATTTGTGCATACCAAAACATTCATCGTGTCCTATATGAAAGTACTCAGGATGAAATAAATTTAACAACTCTTCAATTAGATCAAAAACTATTTTATAAACTTCTTTCTTTTTGGGATCGTAACACAAAAATCTTTTAGATTTTTGTAAAAGCTTGTGCTGAATTAATCGCGGATATGCAGGAGCCAATAATCTTTCTTGTTTACACAAAAGATTTAATTCAGGAATTACGATAAAATATCTTTTTTTTGCAAAGTTAATAATGTCCCTAAGTTGATTTTTAGACAAAGCATTGGGACTCGAAATTTCAGGATGACTACTATATTTTAAATTATTATCTATATGTAAGATCAAAACATTAAATTTCAATTCTGAAGCGATCTTTATAACTTCTTTTAATCTTTTAATATTGAAAGTATCGAAGACTGTCATATGAACAGCACGGAACGGAAAAATAGGATAATCAGATATTACGAGTGTTGGAATTGACAAATATTTCTTGCCACGCACTATTCGAATATGACTCATTAAAATTATTTGTTTTATTGTTTGAATTGCATAAAATAATCCTTTTTTACTATTAAAAGAAACAAGGAAAAAATCCTTTGTAATTATTATAGCATATCCTTCATCATTTTTTATTTTGATTTCCCAAGCATCAAGAAGTTTTTTTGCCAAAGGGTTTGTAGCTTTTAAAAAATATATAGAAGGTCTATAAGATAAATGGTCTTTATTTAAAATTTTATATCGATACTGACCGCAAATTTTAAAAGACTTTCCAATAATCTCTTTTATATTTTTCCAAAAAAGATTTAGTTCAAATTCATAGTCATTGCTATCAAGAAAAATCAGTGTTTGTGAATCGAATCTAAATTCGCTGTTGTCAAGCCAATAAAATTTTTTAACAGGTGGAATAAACGCAAACAAAGATCTATAAAAAAGAAAGGTTAAAAGAATAATAAGAACATTAAAAAAGAAATTTTTAATCATTGTTCAAAACTGACTCTTTATTTTTACTCCATGCCTCACCCATAGCCAAAAAAACTGGTAATAACCAAGAAGTAGAAGGATAACCTTCGACACTTTCGGTTAATCCACCTATAAAATAAGCACAAACTAATCCAATTGCTAAATAAATAGCACGAACATTATATTTAGAAACTTGCAACAATCTATAAACAATGAGCAAACGAAAACATAAAAAACCAATTAATCCAATCACTCCAACATCAAATAAAGTTGTAAAATAATCACTTTGAGCCGAAGCAAAATTAGTTCTTGGCCAGTAAACTATTCTCCACGCACTATAACCCATACCAAACAACAGAGCATCATGTTTAACTAGGGTTTGATACATCCATACCCAAACTTTGACTCTGGTGTGAAAAGAATTAATGCTATATGAACTAGTATTTTCTATATAAGTTTTTAAAGGAATAGAAAAAATCTCTCTTAATTGTTGATACATTGAAGTATGGACAAAAAATATCAACGCGCAAAACATAACTCCTATAACTACAGAATAATATTTTATTGGTTTATTTCTATAAGTGTAAAAAAGTGTTACTAATAGACTTAACATATACACTATAACGCCAATTTTAGCGCCTCCAAAATATACAGCAACAGGAAGCGTAAAAAATACTACTACATAATAATATTTCGAAATTTTTTTAGTGACTATATAATAATAAAAGATAGGGACAAGCACACTTACAAATATAGAAAAACTATGAGGAAATTCAAAAAATAAAAAATGAAATTTAATACTTCTTGATGTATCATAACTAAAATTACTTATAAAAGCAAGACACAATCCTAGAAAAGAAAACAAAAGAAACAAAACGGCTAGAAAGTAACAAAAAATTTTATCAAAGTCTTTAAACTTTAATATACTTATTTGACAGAAATAATAAATTGCTAAAAAAGATAAAACTTTACTACCTAATCTAAAAAAGGACAAGAAATTCCAATGATAAACCAGAGTGAAGAACAAAAAACATAGGTATACAACAAAATATTTTAATAAACTGTGATTTAAATAATCTTTATTTTCCAAAATATTTAAAAGATGAAATAAAAATAAAAAAATACAAAACAAATTAATAACACCTGTAAGACTAATATAAGGAAACATAATAGCAAAAACCTTTTGAGCAGTTCCACTTACCATATGAATTACAAAAAGCATAGGGAAAATATATTCTATTTTAAGAAAGCAAAAAATGGCAAAAATAATAAAAAAATAAAAAATAAATGATGTACTAATTTTTGCTAAAAATTCATTAATCTTAAACATAACTATTCATAAAGAAAAAAATATTTCTCAGCTAATTGTTCTGCAATTATAGAATAATCTCTATACCTTGTAACATTATTTCTCCCATTTTTAGAAAAAACATTTAATAGCTCTCTATTTCTAATCAAAAAAGAAATTTTTTCTACTATATAGGTCTCATTATAAGGTACACATATCCCACATTGTAATTTTTTTACAAGTTCTTTTTGATCAGGAATTTCAGATACCACACATGGAATACCTAAAGCAGCATATTCCATTACTTTTGTAGGAGATGAAGTAATAAATATTATTTCGTTTGGTGGAGTTAAGGAAAGACCCAAATCCCCTGCAAAAGTATATTTCCAAGCTTCCTTTTGGGGTAACCATCCAGTAATAGTAACACGTTCTTTAATTCCTAGTTTATTTATCTGTTGATCAAACCAATATAGATTTTGACCAACTGGAGGCCCTCCAATCAACAATAGATAAACGTCAAATTTTTTTTCGATTAACTTTTTAGTTATTTTTAATAATAAATCTGTTTTTCTAATCTTACTTATTACTCCTAAGTATACCATTATAAAAGCATTTTCAGGAAGATTTAAATCTCTTCTTAAAGAATACTTGTTTAAGGATAAAATTGGCCTAACTTCGCTAGTATCTACACCCATAGGGATAGGAGTCATTTTGGAGTGAGGTATTCCCTTTTTAGCCAACCACTCTTTCATAGTATTACTTTGCACAAAAATATGATCCGCTTTAGAAAACACTAATTTATATTGGATAAATTTAGTGAAAATTCCTCTTAATTTTAAAAATAATTTTTTAAATAAACCTAAATTTTCACTTTTCGATCTTACTAAATCTCCTTCTGGAAATGGCCAAGATATCCAAAAGAAAAATGGCTTTTTATATAATCTAGATATTACCAATCCTATTAAAGCAACTAAGGATTTATCCCTAACTTGTAAGGCATCATAAAATTTCAATTTTTTTATTATTAAAAGTGTTTCCTTAAACACCTCAAAAGGTCTATGTAATTTTGAAGTTTTATATAGATACAAACTACCAGCAGGCCAGTCTTCAAAAGTATTTTTTATGTAGCGCGATATAAGTGATGTATAAATACCATATCGTGGTAAATACTTTCCAAAAAGTGTCTTAATATCTACTCTAAATGTTGGATAGTTTTCTCTAATAACATACAAAATTTTCATTGCTTACCTAAAAGTATTATAATAATGGATACCCGTATCTAAAATTCAGAAAACCACCAATTAGTAAAAAAGAAATTTTATTAACTAATCTAATGTTTTTTCGATAGTCCTTATTGAATTCAATTTTAACATTTTTTTTAAATCGCCATCGACTGCCTGCAATATTATGAATATTTTCTGTAATAGGATAACTCAAAACAGTTCCTGATGGGTCTAAGCCAAGCCATTTATATATTCTCTTCATTATATTTTCAGTATCACTTGATAACTCCTCATACAATACTCTAAAATAATGAAGATTTGTGATGTTACTTTTACCAATGTTTTCAGCAGCAATATTACATATTGTTCATCTAAAAGCAGTTCTTAAAGGATTCACTCGTGGAGTGAATACATTTTTACCATAACTTGGTTTAATTCTTGGAATCGAACAAGAATGAGTAACAGCCATACCATCTCTTACTAAATGAATGAAATATATCTCAAATAGATCACTTTTTATATAAATTTTTAATCTAGAAAATAATTTTGAAGAATCAACAATAAATTTACATTTAGTAAGATCTTTTACTGTTTTAAGCAATCTATAATAATTATTTTGAATTTTTTTTATTTTATTTGGAGGAATAATATCTATTAAGGTAAGATTATTTAAAATTTTAGAAATTTTGTTTGGTGGATCATTATAATCTAATCTAAAATTTGTCTTTTCTGGTAAATTTTCAAAGATTTTATTCCAAAAACTACAAGAACTTATTTTCTTTCCACAAGAGCACAAAAGATCTTGTGATAACCATTTATCAAGAAACATCAATTCTCCTAAACTTTGAATTTCTTTATGATTATTTAGAAGTAAATCCAATAATGTAGTACCACTACGTCCTGTAGGGCCAATATAAATTACTTTTATCCTCTCCTGCATCTTTAACTTTTCACTGTTTAACTAAATTATAATTAAACTTTAGCAATAAAGGCAAAGTAAATGTACTTACTATTAAACGTTGACTAAAAGACATCTTTTGATGCCATTCTTTATCGTATTTTATTTCAATTTTTCCCTTTTTAAACCGCATTGGATTTCCAGACACTGTATGATTTTCGGTTAAGGTTAAAATGTTCTTTTGAAGAATATTTGAAACATCTCTTTTTATACCGAATTTTTTCAATATAATTCCTATAATCTTATCCGGACTGCTAACTAAATCTTCATATTTAACAAATATATAATTATTAAACATTTTTTTTGTAACTAGAAATAACAAATTAATTTTATTCCATTCAAAAGCACTTTTAAATGAAGAATAACGTGGCATATAAACGATTTTATTTGTTATTTCAGGTCGTATTTTTTTCCTTTGCCATGAATAAGCGACAGCACAACTATGTCTAACTAAATGAATAACGTTAAGTTCAATATTTTTTAAATTCAAAAGGACAAATGCATGAAGTGGAACCTTAGATGAATCTATGATAATATTACATGAAGCTACCTTTGCTATACTTGTATAAAGTTTAGAAAGTATTTGGATGTAATTTTTTAGTCTAAAATCAAAATCCCTAAATCTAATTTTAGGGAATAACAGAAAAGGTATATACCTCATTCTTTGCACAGAATTTCTTAGCTTAAGAATATTTATTACATCTGAAGAGCTAATTTTTCCAAAGGCTTTTTCAACAACTTCTCTCCAAAAATCGCAAGAATTAAAAGGTTTACCACATCCACATAATTGGTTTTCTAAAAAACTCCTTTCCCAAATAAGCCAAAGTTCTCCTGCAGAGAAGAATCCTTCAAATTCTCCTAAAATTCTTTCTAAAAGAGTGCTTCCGCTTCTTCCATATCCTGCGATATAAATAATTTTGATCTTTTCCACACTGTATTCCTCAGACAGATTTTATTCTCATAAAGCCTTCCCAAATCCAAAATTAAAAGCTAGACTATTAACACCTAATCGTTTTCGCACAAGCCACCACAATGCTATATTCCATGTTACCATTGAAATTGCCGTAGCTATTGCTGCTCCTTTGATGCCATAGGGAGGAATTAAAATAAAATTTAGCAAAATATTAACCCCTGCAGCTAGAGCTAAACCTCGCGCAGTGTCCTTTTCATGACCAGTCATGTTTAAGAGAACGCCAACAGAACCCACTGCTGAATTTACCACTTGTCCTAAAAGAAGGATTAAAAGAGGAATATAGGCAAGAATAAAATCTTTTCCAAATATTAAGCTAAGAAGGGATTTCCCAAAAAATACAAAAAGGCATGTAATAAGTAAATTAAAACCAAATATAGCTTGAGCACTACGCGTTACTAAGCGTTGAAGTCTGTCCATTTCCTTTTTTGCGTAAAGAGTTGCGAAACGTGGAGCTACAACCATATTTACTGCTTGAAGACCAAAAGCAGTCACTAAGGCCATTTGCACCGCTACCCTGTAGATTCCTACTTGAGCAGGGGGTTTAAAAATCCCAAGCATTACTATATCCGTTTGATTATTTATTACCCACATACTAGCAATAAAGGCAAGGGGAATTAAACTACTAAACCACCTCTTTCCTTCATAGATTGGTTTAACTTTATATACATTTAAGGGAGTATTCCGATAAAGCAACCACGCCCCTATTATAAAAGCAATTCCTGCTGCTGTTACATTAAGAGCCATTGCTTGTGGAGGGGTAAGTTTTTGGTGAAAAAGAAAAAATACAATACATAAAAAAGCAAAAAATAAAGCAGGGCGAATAAAAAATTCAGGAAGCTGCCCTATGACAACTTTATGTAAACCTCTTAAAGCAGCTCCTCTCAAATTTCCAAGAGAAACAAGAGGAACAAGAAAAAGAGCCCATAAAAAGGTCCATTCTTTAAGACCAAGTTTACCTTTTTTAAAGATAAGAAAAATTGAACCTATAACAATAATAAGACTTATAGAAATAACCATTATTACTTTTCCTGCCCA
This sequence comes from Candidatus Desulfofervidus auxilii, assembly GCA_030262725.1. Classification (NCBI taxonomy): domain Bacteria; kingdom Pseudomonadati; phylum Thermodesulfobacteriota; class Candidatus Desulfofervidia; order Candidatus Desulfofervidales; family Candidatus Desulfofervidaceae; genus Candidatus Desulfofervidus; species Candidatus Desulfofervidus auxilii. The sequence goes on from JAJSZS010000008.1 coordinate 8,935, forward strand.
ACGCCAAATACCCTGCACAATTTCTGGTTTGTTTTTAGCCATACCTTTAGCTGTTTCCCGGACTATAAGTTGTGGAAGCCCTGCTTGAGCTGGCATGGAGAGAAGAGCTATAAAAGCATAAGCATAAGCATATATTCCATAGCCTTCTGCTCCTAATATTCTTGCAAGAAGCACAGTAACCAAAAAAGAAAAACCAGCATGAGATATTTTTAACAAAAAACTCCAACTTGTTTCTTTTGCTAGCTGCGAATTTAATAGATATTTAAAATCCATTATTTTAAGATTAAATAATTTTTTTTGTTTTAAGAAAATCAAGAATTTTATTTACACATTCGTCTATACTTAATTGGTCTGTTTCAAGAGTTATTTCTGGAGATTCAGGCTCCTCATAAGGGTCATCCAGCCCTGTAAGTCCTTTTATTTCTCCTGCAAAAGCTTTTTTATAAAGTCCTTTTGGATCTCTCTGAATACATATTTCAAGAGGACATTTTACAAAAACCTCTATAAATTCTCCATCTGAAAGAAAGTTTCTAACCATCTTTCTTTGCTCTTTATAAGGTGAAGCAAAGGCACAAATAACTATAATACCCGCATCTACAAAGAGTTTAGCCACTTCACCTACACGGCGAATATTCTCATCCCTGTCCTTTTTTGAAAATCCCAAGTCTTTACATAAACCATGCCTTATATTATCTCCATCAAGAAGGTAAGTATGCACTCCCATGTTACACAATTTTTCTTCAAGCTCTCGTGAAATTGTTGTTTTGCCAGAGCCAGGAATTCCTGTAAACCAGATTACCGCAGGACGATGTCCTTTATTTTTTGTTCTTTGCTCTTTAGAAACCCTTGATTTCTGCCAATAAATATTTTTGTTTTGAGTAGAATCATTTTTAGAAGTACCAGTTGTGGGAGAATAAGATGATGAATTAGAATTATAAGTTTTCTCATTCATTGCTATGCCTCTTCAAGATTTTTTTATTACCTTTACGTAGTAGCAACCTCTACTCCATACCTAGTGTTTAAATATTTTAAGAAATATAGCATACTTGTCTATTATAAGCTCATTGAATTAAAAGTCAAATTGCCTGAATTTGTTGACAGAAAACTATGTTTTTAATAACCTATATTTTCTGAAAGGTATCTCAACTTCAATATAAACTTTATCTCCTTCCTTTAAGTTATGTCTTTTGCACAATTCATAACGTGTTATTTTTTCACTCCCTTCAAATGTTTTGGCAAAGCTAGTGCAACCACTACTTAAATTTCGTAAAGATGTTGTGTAAGTTTTATCGTCAATATTTAAAATAAAGGATTCACCAGGTGGAGGAAAAAATTGTCTAACTGTTTTCTTACAGGAAACTATAGCTAATCCAGAGGGGTTTGCCCCTATTCGTTGAACAGAAAATTCCAACCTTTTACGGGCTACAGGGTAAAAGATATTCTTAAAGATTTCTCTTCTAACTCTAAAGCCAATTTTTTTAAGTGTTTCATAAAGCTTGTTTATGTCTTCTATTTCAATTTTGTTTTCTTCTAAAAGCTTCTTTGTTATTCCTAGCGTTCCTTTGACTTTTAAACCCAATTCCATTGCTGCTTTTCTTGCTGCAAAATCATCTAAAATAACCACGTCGGCATTTAATTCTACTGCCAAAGCTATTGCTTCAGATTCACCTTGACCAAGTCTTTCATTTAACGCTTTATAAAGTTTTACTAATTTGGTGGCTAAACCAAAGTTAACATTGCTATGGTTTTTAATTTTTAAGATTTTTTCGTTAGCTTCATCGTCTTTGACAGAAATTTCTTCTATTACTTTTTTTGGAATGGCAACCATTTGGAATAAGGACAAAGCTTTTTCTAAATATCCAAGTTTTGCAAGAAAAATTAGGGGAGAGGTATTAAAAACCGCTGTCAATTACCACTCCTTTTCTATTTCTATATCTTCTTTTTCAAGAAAAGAAAAAGAATAACCAACACTATCTAGCATTTCTAATAAAGTTTTCTCTTCAAGATTTAGAAGTTCTGCAGCTTTTCTTAAACTTATAAGTCTTAAAGATAAAGCACCAACTACTGTTAGGAAAAGGTTCTTTTTTTCTTTGTCTCTGAAAAAAGGGATGGAAAGATCAAGATATTTTTGATTTTGTTCTTGCATCTTAGCCTCCAATAATATTTTATAAGCTAAATATTTTCTTCAGTAAAGGGACTTTAGAAAACTGGGCGAGAATTTAAAAGTCAAATTGCCTGTGACTTATCAGATTTGAAGGATTTGGTGCTATTTGTTTATGAATTTTTTAATCTCTTCAACAGTTTCAATGGATTTAATTGCTTCATTGATTGTTTCCAGTAAATTTATATCTTCTATTTTCTTTATTTCAGGATAAATTTTTAATCCTTCTGTTCCAAACTTTGATTCAAGACCTAGTTTTATTGCTGTCAAAAGTCCCAGCCTGATTCCATGTTGAACTTGCTGCTCAAACAATTTCTGATCAGTAGCAGACATAATTTTGAAACCTCCTTCTGATTAAATATAGCTCCGCCATTGAGGTTGGTTTCTTAATTTAAAAGCAAAAAATATGCCAAACAAAAATCTTATTATACGTGTATTTTTTAAAAAATAAAGAGAAAATAATTTCTTATTAAGGGAAAATATTTTCTATTGTTTATTGTGCTTAAATAAATGATTTTTAAGCATAGGAAAAATTTTTCTCTTTGGTAAAATTTTGACAATTGTTCTAAAGCATGCTATTTTTCTTGCAAAAATAGATGGGTTTTATATGGTTTTTCTTTATTCTTTTATTATAGCGTTTCTGATAACAACTATTTCCATACCATTATTTATAAGGGTTGCACCAAAGTTAAAATTGATTGATGTGCCTGATGAGAGGAAAAAACATACTAAGCCTATTCCAAAAGTAGGAGGATTGTCATTAGCTATAGGAGTCCTATTACCTTTATTATTTTGGGCAAGAAATGTGCCCCATTTTTGGGCAATTTTTATCTCTATTTTTGTTATATTTATTTTTGGACTATTAGATGATGCTTATTGTATGTCCCCTAGTTATAAATTCCTTGGTCAAATTTTGGCTGCATTGATTGTTATATACTTAGGAGGAATAAAGATAAATTCACTTGGATATATTATTGGAGAAAAAGAATTAATATTAGGTTATTTGTCAATTCCTTTAACTGTATTTTGGTTAGTTTTAGGCACAAATGCTATAAATTTAGCAGATGGACTTGATGGATTAGCAGCAGGTATATGTTTGCTTATTTTTTGTTTTATTTGTTTTCTAGCTATAGAAATGGGTAGCTACTTAGTTAGCATTTTTGGTTTTGCAGTATGTGGAGGTCTTATTGGATTTTTAAGGTATAATACGTTTCCAGCTGTTGTTTTTTTGGGTGATACAGGAAGCCAATTCCTTGGTTTTTCAGCTTCTTTAGTTACAATTATGCTTTGCCAAAACTCTATTTATAGCCCTGTCTTACCAATTTTATTATTAGGATTTCCTTTAATTGATACAGCATATGTTATTATCAATCGAATCAAGCAGGGAAAATCCCCATTTAAAGCTGATCGCAGCCATTTGCATTATCGCTTACTCAATATAGGGATGAGTCATCAAGAGTCTGTATTAACAATTTATATACTTCAAACAATCTTTGTCTGTATAGCTTTCCTGTGCCGTTTTGAGCGTGATAAAATATTATTTTGGGGTTATTTACTTTTCCTCATAAGTTTTATATGGTTTATTTTTACTATTCAGCGAAAAGAGATTGTTTTTCCATATCCTAAGAAAGGTTTTTTAATTCATCAAAGATTTATAAGAACACAAATTGCCAATTACTGTGCTTATGCTTTATTTGTTTTTTTAGCTTTATTTTACATAGCCATGCCTTTTTTTCTAAAAGATGTTAAAAAAGACATAGGAATTATATGTGGCTTATTTTTAATCTTATTTTTTTCTTTTTCAAAAAGAAAAGAGTTATTTTCCAAGTTTATTTTTATTGTAGCTAGCTTTTTTATTTGTATATATTATTTTTATATTTTAGACTTCAAAGGTATAACACTATTTCAAAATAATCTAGCCCATTTATGCGATATATTTTTCTTTTTTCTTTCTATCTTATTCATAATTTTCCTTATAGGTACAAATGAGATAATCCCTATCACTACATTTGATTATTTAGTTTTGGCACTTGCTATTATTATTCCAAATATTCCAGGCACACCTGTATGGCAATTTCATTTAGGTAAGTTTTTTGCCAAATTGATTGCAATTTATTTTTTCTTAACCACATTTCTTGAAAAAAGATATTTTAGATATTTTTATATTTTTGTTATTTTGTCACTTTTATTGCTTTTGATTAGGTCATTTAATTTTTTGGGTTATTTCTTGTAAAGTTTTTAATGCTAAAGCCTTACCAGGAAAATTTATGTCTTCCTTTGTCGCCTTTATTAACTCTGCCTTTGCCAATGTTAATTGTCCCATTGCTTTATATGTCATGCCAAGATGATAGTGATAAATAGGTTTGTTAGGATTGATTCTAATAGCCTCTCTTAAATCAGAAAGTGCCTTTTCATAATTTTTTAAATGATAATGGATCCAACCAGATGTGTCTAAGAAGTCTGGGTGATTAGGAAATTTTTTAATTACTTTATCTATTAAATTTCTTGCTTTTTTTAAATTTTCATCAGTTTTCATTTTTTCAACATAGAGAAAGGCTAAGTTGTTTGCAGCAGCTGCATGCTCTGGATATTTATTCAGTATATACTGATAACAAGATTCAACTTTTTTATATTTTCCCTCTTGCTCATATAATAAAGCCAAAATAAACCAAGCATGAGGAGAGTCTTTTAATTCAGTTTTGATTATTTTCTCATAATTTTTAGCTGTTTCTTTTGGGAAAAGATGTTTGTAAACTCTTGCTAAATTGTAATAAGTGTTAGAAGCTTCAGGTTTTATAGAAATGGCTTTCAAAAATGCCTCTTCAGCTTTTTTTGGTTTTTTGGCTATTAAATATACTTCACCAAGTAAATTCTGAATATAAAATTCATGTTTTGGTACTAAATTTAAATATTCTTTGCATTTTGCTATGGCTTTTTGATATTCCTTTTTAGCCACATAACAGCGTGTTAATTCTATTAAAGCTTCAAGAAAATCTTTTTTTATTTTTAATGCTTCTTTAAAATGATTTATTGCTTTGTCAAAATTTTTTTGACCTTTTTCTATTATGCCAAGCTTGTGATAGATAAAAGGATTTTTAGGGCTCAGATTTAATGCTTTATTATATGCTTTTTTAGACTTTTCTATTTTACCCTGTATAAGATAGGTGTCTCCCAAAAAAATCAATGTAGGGATATGATTTGGTGCTATTTTTAAGATTTCTTCAAATTCCCTTTCTGCTTCCTTTAAATCATGTTTTTTAAAGTAAACTTGAGCTAAGAGAAATTTTGATTCTAAGTCATCTTCTTTAATCTTTAATGCTTCTTTTAAAGTATCTTCTGCCAGCTCTATTTGTCCATTCATAAAATATGCCCTTGCCAAGAGGCGATAGGCATCTAGAAATTTTGGTCTTTCTTTTAAGACAAACCTCAATTCAGTAATAGCTTCATTTGCTTGTTTCATATTAAGATGATATTTTGCTTTTAAAAAATGAGCTTCCAAATTTTTAGGGTTTTTTTCCAATACAGCATTTATTTCATCAAATGCTAATTTGTTTTCTCCCTTTTCAAGGTAATAAGTGGCCAAAAGATTACGTGCCTTAAATAATAATGGGCTTTCTTTTGCAGATTTAACACATTGTTTAAGTATATCTAAATATAGCTTTTCTTTTCCTTGCTGTTTGTATAAGTCAGCAAGAAATAAATAAATTTCTGGCTCATTAAATGTTTCTATAGCTTTTTTTAAGGTTTTTTCTGCTTCAGTTATTTTCTTTTCTTTTAAAAGAATAGCAGCTAAAGTAAGGTGATATTTGTAATCTTCTGGATGAGCCTTAATTAAATAGTTGGTAATTTCCTTTGCTTTATCAAATTCTGAAATTCTAGTATAAAATCTAACTAAAATTAATTTTGCCTTTTCTTCTTTAGAAAACCCAATAGCTTTTTTATAAAATGCTTCTGCTTCCTTGAATCTTTTTTGAGATTCATAAAAGCTAGCTAAAGCTAAATTGAGACTTAAATTTTTTGGATTATTTTTTAAACCTGTTTTTAAGGTTTCTTCTGCTAAGGCAAGATCATTTTTTACTTCATATAATTGGGCTAAAGAGATATATGCTTGTGCTTTTTTAGGATCAAGTGAAATAATCTCCTTTAATATTTTAATTGCTTCTTCTTTTTTGTCTTGAAATTTTAAAGCAGTTGCTTTTAATAAAAGTGCTTCTGTATTTTTAGCTTCTTTTTTAAGAACTAATTCTGCTTTTTCCAATGCTTTTTCTGGTTTTCTTGCTATGACATAGATAAATCCCATTTTTATATGTGCATCAAAAAGGTTTGGATCTAATGTTGTGGCTGTATTAAAATATTTAAAAGCTTGAGTTAGATTTCTCAATCTATAAGAGCATAGACCAACCATGTAATAGCCTTTAGCAAATTTTGGGTCAATTTTTATGGCATTTTTAAACTCTAATTGAGCCTTTTTATAATCCCCTTTTTCAAAAAGCTCCATTCCTTTATTAAAAAATGATTGCTTTCTTTCCTCTTTCCCTCCACAAGAAAAAATAATTAATAAGATTAATAAGAAAATCCAGCTTTTTAAAAATATTTTCATCATCTTTCCCTATTTATTCTGTCTAACATTAAAACCAATCTATCTAATAAAGTTATAGTTTTTTGAAGCAATTCATAAACATTTTTTTCAAGATTTTTTAATCGTAAATCTATTTGTTTTAAAGAATTATCTGTTAAACTGCTTTCTTTTTCCTGTGTCTTTATTGTTTCTTCTATTTCAGGCATCTTATGCGAAAATAATTCTCCTATTACATCACTAACCACATCTTTTGTAATTGTTTTTAATTCATCAACAAATCCATAAACTAATGCAGCATCACAAATTGCATTGATTAAACGTGGTACACCACCGCTATGTTCAAATATAAGCTGAATAGCCTCTTCAGAAAAAATATCTGTATTTATAGCACCTGCTACTTGAAGCCGATGTTTAATATAGGCAAAGGTCTCTTTTCTGTCTAAGGGAAACAAATGATAATTTAAAGTAATGCGTTGAAGTAATTGTTTTAAAGAAGGATGAAGAAGTTTACTTCTTAAATTAGGCTGTCCAGTAAGAATAATTTGTAATAAATGTTTATTGTTAGTTTGAAAATTGGATAACATTCTAAGTTCCTCAAGTACTTCAACAGATAAATTTTGTGCTTCATCTACTACAAGAACAGCAGGTTGATTATTTTTGCATTTTTCCATTAAGAAGTTGTGTAATTTATCCAATAACTGTGCCTTTGTTTCATCTTTATCATAATTAATGTTATATTCTTGAAGAACTGCTTGAATAAATTCTAAGGTATTTAAATTCGTATTTGTAATTACTCCTATAATATCTCCTTGAATTTGATTTAAAAATTTTTTGATTAAAATAGTCTTTCCTGTTCCAGGCTCTCCTGTAATCATAATAAAGCTTAAATTGTTTAAAAAACCATATTCAAGGTAACTTAAGGCAGCTTTATGTTTAGAGCTAGTAAAAAAATATTTTGGATCAGGAGCAGATTCAAAGGGTTTTTCTTTAAGACCATAGAATTCTAAATACATTATTCTAAATAATAAAGCTCAGTTTTTTCTGTTAAGGGCATTTTATTTAAAATTATTCCTAAAAGAGGCTTATTTTCCAAAAGTTCTAAAGCTTTTTTAACTTGTTCTATTGTAGTTTTATATACTTCTACTATAAGCAATACAGCATCTATATAAGAGGACAATACTAAAGCATCAGCATATGTTAAAACAGGTGGAGAATCAAAAAATATATAACGGTCTGGATAGCGATTTTTTACCTCTTTAACTAATGCTTCCATTCTGGGTGTATCTAATATTTCAGTTGCATTAGAGACAGCTTTTCCACCTGGCAATATAACTAATTTTTCGATACCTGGATTAACTAATAAGGTTGATAATGGAATTTCTCCATTAATTAAATAGTCTGAAAGTCCTTTTTCTAAGTTTAAACCAAAAAAATTAGCAATAGATGGATTTCTTAAATCTGCATCAACCAAAAGCACTGTTTTTGTAAATTCCTTTGCAAAAGTTATGGCTAAATTGATGGCAGTTACTGTTTTACCTTCTCCTGGCATCACACTTGTAATAAGTAAACTATTCCATCCCCTTTCCTGAGTGCGCTGTAATATTTGTGTTCTTAAGAAACGATAATATTCATAAACTTTATTATTTTTAAAAGCAGCAATTATCTTATTTTTCTTAAGATTTTCTAAATCTGCTTTAATTATTTTAGTTTGAACATATTGAGGTGTGTTAAATTCTTTTTCAACCTTTTTAAACTGTTTTGCTTTTTCCAAAGCCTTTTCAATTTTATTCATTTTTTCCCTCTACCAAATTTTATACCAAAGAATATCAAGCTTAATAAAATAGAAATGAACAAATACTAGGCAAATTATCATTAATAATAATGCTCCAGCAATATAAACAAGTTTAATTTTTTTCTTAGCTGCTATATCTTCTTCTGTTTCTATAATAGGCAAGATACCAATTACAGGTATAGAAGTAATTGAAGCAATGTCTTTTACTCCTTTTACTGAATGATCAATGTATTCAGCAATAGAGACCGCAGCTATGCCCGTGCCTAAAGAAAGAATAAAGCCAATAAGAATGATAGCTAAACGATTGGGTTTGCAAGGTTCTTCAGGATATTGTGGTGGATCAATGATGGTAAATCTTTCTCCTTTTTGGCTTGATTCAAGTCTTTCAGCCACCTTTGCTTCCATTAATTTATCCATTAATTCACGATATTTTATTTCAGCATTTGTTTTGTCTCTTAAAAGACTCTGATACTCTTTTTCTACCTCTGGCATCCTTTCTAAACGGCGTTGATAGTCTTCCAATTTTTTCCGCAATTCCTCCCTTTGTTTTTTTAAATTTTCTATCTCCATCTCTGTGGAGGCAATTTGTGTAGAAAGATTTATATAACTTGGATTATCAGGTTCTTTAACAATTGTTGTCTTTAATTCATTGGAAGATTTTTCTATCTTTTTCTCAAGCTCTGCAATTTCTCTTTTTAACCTCTTTATATCAGGGTGTTTATCAGATAGCCTCTCTTTTAGGCTTGCCAATTGGGATTTTAAATTTTCTAACCTTTTTATATCATTTTGTAATTCATTTCTAACTTTTACTTCTTTTTCTAAGCTTTCTATTTCTTTTTTAAGTTTTAAGACATCTGGATGTTTGGGAGAAAGTGTTGCTATAGCACTTATATATTGATTTTTTAAAAGTTCTAATCTCTTTTCTGGCGTAAGGATTCTTTCACCAGTTTCAGAAATTATAGGTAAATAAGGGTTAATTGTAGCTAACTGACCTTCTAAATAAATCTTCCTTTCTTGTAACATGGCTATCTGATCATCCAAACGGGCAATCTCATCACTTAATCTTCTTAAATTTTGCAGATTCAGTTGTGTCAATTCTGGCAATTCTGTAAGGTGTTTTTCTTTAAATTCAGCAATTTTTTTGTCTAATTCTTCAATATGTTTTTTAAGCATATCAATTTGGGCTTCCAAAAATTGGGTAGTTTCTTTTGCTTTTGTTTCACGATTTTTTAAATTTTCTTCCAAATATAATGAGGCTAAATAGTTGGTTACTTGCTGAACTGTATTAGGCTCTTTTCCTTCATAAGAAAGAGTAAAAGCAATTGTAGCTGCCTTTTCTCTTGGATTCGGTACTTCAATACTGATTGTTTCTAATTCAATGCTATCTCTCATCTTTTCAATAATTTCATCAATCGTAAGTTTCTCCCTTAAATCTGCATAAAGATTAAATCTATTTATCACCTCTAAAAGTCTTGGACGACTCATAATTTGCTGAGTAATAGCCTGAAGTCTTTCTTCTACATAACCAGTAACAGTCGTTCTAACTAAGTCAGGTGGAATTTCTTGTTCTTCAATAAGTATAGTAGCTGTTGACCGATATACAGGCGGAAGCAAAATGGCTAAAAGCAAAAAAGATAAAAATACTAATGTAAAAGAGATTAAAAATGCCTTTTTTCTTCTCTTAAAAATCCTTATATAATCAGCTATCCCTTTATATTCTGTTTCAGAAATTTGTCTAACCATTTTTTATTGCCATAAATATAATTTTGACCAATTAATTCCCAAAAAAATAACATTTCTTTCAGCTTTAAAATCAGTAAGTCTGCTTTTATAAAATTGTCTTAAATAAGCTAATTCAACTGAAAAATTTTTTGTTAAGAAAAATTGCATTGATGGTCTTACATCATAGCTATAATAATCTAATGTTTTTACATCACCACTTGTTTCTCCTCTATAATAGCTAGCATAAAAAATACCTTTTAGTCTTTCTGTAAAATTATAGTCAATCTTACTATAAACCCTTCCTCTAAAAATCATCTCCCCAATTACACTCGGTATAATGTCTCTCTCTATACCTATAAAAAATGTCCCCTTTTCCATTTTCCTAGAAAAACTTACATTCAATAATGCTCCAACACCTTTTTCTCTTTTTGTCTCTGTATATGGCACAATAATAGGGTAATTTAAAAAATAAAAGATCATGTACCTTCTAAGTTTAACTTTAGAATCTGAATATCTTAAGCCTAAAAAACCACTTATTTGAGTTTTTTCAGAAAACATATAATCTATTCCACCAAAAAATAATACATTATGTGTTCGCCCTAAATCTGATTTAAAATAATTATAACCTAATCTGCTAATTAAAGAAATCCTTCCATCACTTAAATGGTATTCATAGGCTAAATTTCCACCTGTATACCAATAATCTATATATATAGCTGATTCATAATCACTTCGCATATAAAAAGAAGAAAATGTAATAAGACTTTTTTCTGTCAAAGAATAACTTATTAAGCCATCCCCTGAATAATTTTTTCTTATATTACGCTCTAAACCAATACCAGTCTCTGTCCATTCTGATTCAAGCGTTGTATCTCTTATGTATCTTCCATTTAAGGCAAGTGTCAGTCTTTCTGTTTTTAAATGACTTAATCCTATTCTATAAATCTGTTCTTCTGTATTTAAGTTTGTTTCATCTGCATAGCGCAAAATATTTACTTGAGCTTCTGTATTAATCTTTGTTTTTTCTGTGTTAATAGAAGCTAATATTTTTGGACGAATATAAGTCACAAAATCATCTTTTTTGCCTCTCCAATAAAGATATATATTATCATCATAACTTTGCCTTAAAGAAAATGAAGGTATAACTTTGTATTGAGCACCATATAAAATATTTGCCAAAATAACGAAAAACATTATAAAGCCCCACCTCACTAACATTTAGATTTTGACCTCATTCCTACGGCACAACAATTACATCACCACTTTTTAAAAATATATTTTGCTCAAGCTTTTTGCCTTTAGAAACTGCTTTATAATCAAACTTGATTCTGATTTGTTTTCCCCCTTCTTGTCTCAGGATGCTGATATTGTCTAGGTCTGCAAATGGAGAAAATCCTCCTGCCATAGCCAATGCCTGCATCACATTTATCCTTCTTCCTAAAGTATATGCCCCAGGCTTATTTACTTTACCAACAATATAAATTTTATAACTGTTTATCCCAATTAACATCACTGTAACTACTGGATCAGAAATATATTCTTTTAATTTTTCTGTAATCTCTTTTTTTACCTCTTCTACTGTTTTTCCTGCTGCTTGAATCTCCCCTACTAAAGGAAAATTTATTTTTCCATCAGGACGCACAATCACCTGTTTTGTCAATGCTTCATCCTTCCAAACAGAAATCTCTAATACATCCTCTGGCCCAAGGACAAAAGATGAAGACTGTGCATAGACTTTGATAGGTAAAAGTAAAAAAATTACTAAAAAAATAAATTTTTTCATTTTAATACCCTATTTTTAAATTTTTAAAACATTCCTATCATCCATCAATAAAAGTGTCAATGGCAAAAATAATGCCAAATTAATGCGCAATAATTCCTTATCATATTCTTCTAACTTGGTCAAAATTAAGGAAAGAAATTTCTTATTTTTAAAAGTCGCCCAATTTTTAAAAACTTTTTGTATGAAAAATAATTCACAAAATGTGAAAATTTTTTCTTTTTTTATTTTGAAATGCTTAAAAAATCTATTTTTTATTCTGGCACAATTTTTGCTTGACATATTCATAACATTAGTGTAAGCTTAATAATTAAATTTAATTTAGGGGGCAATTATGAAAAAGAATTTTTTAATTTTATTAATCTTGATAATTGTTTTATTACCATTTCTAGCTGTAGCTCACACAACTTATATAACAGGTGAGGATGTTGATATTGTAAGTTGGCAAGAGTTTGTAAATGTAACTATAGAGGAAGGAAGTGCTAGTGGTGAAGTAAGTGGTGACATTAATGGGACAGTGAGTATTGATAATCATTTCTCATTGAGCGTTAATTCTGGGACATTTGCTGGTTTTGAATTTGGTTTTAATAATTGGGAAGTCAGTGTTAATGGTGATACTTATACTGGAATAAGCACTTGGTTTTATGATCCAGAATCTGATGAAACACACATAGCTATAGGTGGAGATATAGCTGCAATAGGTTATGGCACTGAAGAAGGGGGAGAATTTGTTCTTGCAAGAATTGAAGATACACAATGTCATGGCAATTTTACATATAAAGAAACTAGTAGTTCATTTACTTCATATGATACAAATATTCTTTTAAATGTTGAAACCGAACTTTTTTATGGTCATGGAACTGGTTATTATAATGGTGGAATTGCTGCTTATTTAGTTGAATTAGAATTTGAAGATTTGTTAGAAGCAGAGCTTTTCATCTATATCTGTGACTGGGGAGATGGGAAAGGATTTGGAGTAGATCTGCCAGAAGAAACAGGATATTGGTGGTTAGGAGGGGTTAGTCCTCCACTTTATGGAGTAATAGAGGATATTGTAGGAGATGGAAAAGATGCTTTGATAGAGCATGCTGTCCCTTTACCTTCAACACTTCTTCTTTTAGGTAGTGGACTGTTTGGTATTTTGGTTATGAGAAAAAGGAGAGGAAAATGCAGCTAAAAAATTTTTTTGCAGGATTGATTATTTTTGTATTTATTCTATTTTCAGCTTTGGCAATGGCAGACAGGACTGATTTAGTTGGCTTTCCTTACCATAAGCAGGTATTCTCAGGAAATGTGGATGTTAGGGTTGAAATAAAAAATTTTGAAGGAATATTTTCAGGAGCAGTTATTGGAGAATATAACAATAATTTTATTTGGTTAAGTATAACCTCTGGAGATTATGCAGGTTATGGTTTTGGTATGGGCACATCTGAAGGAACCATAGGATGTCCACCTTATATAGAGATGCAAGACTATGTAAGCAACTTCATTAATGCTAAAAAGCCAGAACATGGCTACGTAGCGGTTTATGGTGATTTTGGGGCAATAGGGTATGCAAATCCAACTGAATTAACAAGCCTTTTTGGTACTCAATATAGTGGAACATTTTATGCACCTGTGACTAATGAGACAGTGACTGATATTTATAACACTGTTCCTTTAGAGATTTATATATCCACTGGAAGTTTTTCTCTTTCTGGCTATTATTCTGGCACAATGACTATTACAGGGCTTACCTTTGATTTTGTTGATGTAAGTAACTTAGATCCTTTCCAAGAATGGGGCATAGATGAACTTGTTGGTTTTATTGGCGCTTATGATTGGAGTGAAACAGGTGTAGGAGATGATGGTGAAATATATTTTGTATATACAGAACCCATTCATTTAGGTGCTGTTACTGGTGAATTAAAAGGGGTGCTTGTTGCTGATTTGGAAAATTATACTGCTTTTATTGAACATGCAGGCACTGCTCCTCCTATTCCTATTCCATCAACGCTGTTATTGCTTGGAAGTGGATTAATTGGTGTTTTGGCAATAAGAAAAAGTATTGGAATTTAAGTATTAATCCTTGCAGAAGCTATTTCTAATGCTTTAAAAGAAGAAAACTAGGATTGATTTTAAAGCGTGAAATTGCAGAAATAAAAAGCAGATTAGCAATTTAATAGAATTTTCTGAAATTCTAGAAATTCCTAAATTATATGAGAATAGCAATGCTAAATAATTATTATTATTTGCGTGGTGGTTCAGAAAGGGTATTTTTTAATGAGATTGAATTATTAGAAAAACATGGGCATATAGTAGGAGTATTTTCAAGAGATCATCAAGAAAATTTCCCAAGCAAATATGCTTCTTTTTTTCCTCCAAATATTCAAACTGATAAGGTGAAATTCAATTTATCAGCTATAAAATTAATAAGTGAGATTATTTATTCAAAAAGAAATAAAAATCTTTTTGAAAATTTTTTAAGTTATTTTAAACCAGACATCATACATGCTCATAATATTTATGGTCGTATTACAACCTCTGTTTTAGATGCTGGTAAAAGATATAGTTTGCCTGTAGTAATGACTTTGCATGATTATAAGCTTATATGTCCAAATTATAAATTGATGCGTAATGGAAAGGTTTGTGAAGATTGTAAGGGGAAAAAGTTTTATATGGCAATTTTAAATAAATGTCATAAGAATAGTTATCTTGCTTCATTTATTTATGTTGTTGAGACAGCTTTTAATGAATTTTTAGGAAAATATAAAAAAAATGTAGATTTTTTTATAGCACCAAGCCGATTTTTAAAAAATAAATTGATTGAATTTGGCATGGATAGAGAAAAAATTATTTATATCCCAAATTTTATAGATTTAAATAAGTATGAACCAAATTATGATTTTGAGGATTATTTTCTTTATTTTGGACGTATTTCAATGGAAAAGGGTATAGATTTATTAATAGATGCATTTTGTAATTTAAATCATAAAAAAATAAAACTTATGATTGTAGGAGATGGGCCAATTAGAGTAGAAATGGAGAGAAAAGTGGAAAAATTGAATAATAAAAATATTAAGTTTACAGGTTACTTAAGTAGAAGTAAGTTAAAAAAAATTATTCAAAATGCTCTAGCTATAATTTTGCCTTCACAATGGTATGAAAATGCCCCTATGAGTGTATTAGAAGCCTTTGCCTATGGAAAGCCAGTAATTGGAGCAAAGATTGGAGGAATTACAGAAATGATAGATGAAGAGATTAATGGATATTTATTTAAAGCAGGGGACATTGATGATTTAAAAATAAAAATGGAAAGTATGATAAAAAAAGATAGATTTAAAATTATAGAGATGGGGAAAAATGCCAGAGAAAAAGTTGAAAAAGAATATAATGCTCAATTACATTATGAAAAATTGATGGAAGTTTATGAAAAGGCTCAAATATAATCTTTAATCTGTTTTATAAATTCGTTCATGTCATCAATGTTATCCAGAAGTTTATATAGTAGCTTTGTATCAACAGATATGTATTCATGCACTAAAATGTTTCTTAGACCAACCATTCCTATGAGTTTTTTTTCTAAGGTTTTATCTATGTACTTGAATTTTCTAAGTAATTCAATGCATTCACTATAATTGTTTGGGCTTCCCAAGTTATATTTTGCACATATATGACAAGCTATATCTATTATGATCTGAATAGATTCTAAAAAGCCATAACGTAAAGCCCATTCCTTTGTTTTGTTTGATAATACATCTTCTAAGGTGTGTTCTATTTTAAAATTTTTTAATTCAGCTATATTTCTCTCTAAAGTGATTAGTCTCTCATACATAATTTTGCTCTCCGATTTTATTTCTTTCGATTCTTTCCAAAAATTTTTTTATATTTTTTTCATACAAATCTTTTAAATCTAGATAATAGAGCAGAGTGTTTTTTTTAAATTCAATAAACTTATTATTGTCACTTACATATAAAACAATACCTTCTGTAATTATGTGTCTGCAAAATTTTGCATTTTTTTTATAAAGCTCATTTAAAATGATGATGTCTATTTTTTTACACAATTTTGCTTCTAACTTTGCTATTATGTATCCCAATTCTAAAATATCTGGCATTTTGCTAAAATGTATGGCGATATCTATATCGCTTAATTCACTGTAATGTTCTTTAGCATAAGAGCCAAAAACTATTATAAAATCAATAGATTTATAAATATCCAAAATTTCTTTTTTTAATTTTTTAAATAAATTCGATTTTTTCATATGTTTGTTTTTATCATTTTCAGGAAAATTAGTAAAGTTAACTTAAGATTCCTAAATATAAAAATATTTGCAAAAATGCGAGATTTCTGTTTAAAATACTTTAAGAATATCTTGAAAATCAAATTATACTCATGAAGATAGTTTATATAGCTTTAAAAGGGATGCCTTTAGGAGGTGGGATAGAGAAGTATACAGAAGAGTTGGGCAGCAGATTGGTAAAAAAAGGTCATAAAATAATAGTTTATTGTAGTCCTTATTATCAAACTAGAAATAATGAATATAAAGGTATGAAGGTTAAAATACTTCCGTGTATTAATACAAAAAGTTTACAAAAAATATCGCTTTGTTTTTTAGCTAGCCTTGATCAGTTTTTGGAAAAAGATATTGATATTGTGCATTATCATGCAGTGGGGCCTTCTATTTTTTCTTTTTTACCAAGAATGTTAGGTAGAAAAACTGTGGTTCAGATTCATGGTATTGAGTGGAAAAGACCAAAATGGGGATATTTGGGAAAAACATTTTTTAAATTAAGTGATTTATCAGCTGTTTATTTTCCTAACAAAGTGACAGCTGTATCAAAGGTATTAAAAGATTTTTATGAAAAGAAATTTGGTAGAGAAGTTGTTTATATTCCAACTGGGGTGAATAAACCAATAAAAAGACCACCTAAAAAAATAAAAAAATTTGGAATTAATGGAAATGATTATATCTTTTTTGCAGCTAGACTTGTTCCAGACAAAGGATGCCATTATTTAATTGATGCATTCAATGAGCTGAAGACAGATTTAAAATTGGTTATTGCAGGTGATGCTCCACATGAAGAAGGATATAAAAGAATATTGTATGAAAAGGCTCAAGGAAATAGAAATATAATTTTTACGGGATTTATTCATGGAGAGCTATTAGAAGAATTTTTTAGCAACGCATATATTTATGTGTTGCCTTCAGAGATAGAAGGGCTTCCTACCTCTTTGCTTGAAGCGATGAGTTATGGAAATTGCTGTGTAGTAAGCGATATTCCTGAAAATTTGGAAGCTTTAGGCAATTATGGATATTCTTTTAAGTCAAAGGATTATAAAGATTTAAAAAGATGTTTACAAACATTGATTGATAAACCAGAATTAATCTATGAAAAGAAAAAAGATGTGGCAGAATATGTCTGTAAACATTATTCATGGGATAAGATTGCAGATGAATTTGAGCAATTGTATTATGAAATCCTAAAAAATTAAATATTAATGGAGAAAAAATGATTAATTTTTTGAGAAGTAATTCAATTATCTTTGGGATTATTGGTGTTACTTATAGATGTAATGCTAAATGTTATATGTGTAACACATGGAAGTATCCTACTAAAAAGAGCGAAGAGATTGATGTAAAAACATTGGAGAAATTGCCAAAAATAAGGGTAATAAATGTAACAGGTGGTGAACCATTTATGAGAGATGATTTGGATGAAATTGTTTCTGTTTTAAAAAAGAAATGTAAAAGACTGGTAATCAGCACAAATGGTTTTTTTACTGAAAGAATTATTAAATTGGCAAAAAAACACCCAGATATAGGGATTAGAATAAGTATTGAAGGTTTGCCCAAAATAAATGATGAGCTAAGGGGGATAAAAGATGGCTTTGATAAAGGGTTAAGAACATTAATTGAATTAAGAGCTATGGGTATGAAAGATGTGGGATTTGGGATGACTGTAACAGATAAAAATGCTAAAGATTTATTACCACTTTATAGACTTTCAAAATTAATGAAAATGGAATTTGCTACAGCTACTGTGCATAATTCTTATTATTTTCATAAGTTTGATAATGAAATCAAAGATAAAGAATTAGTTATTGGTGAATTCAAAAAATTGATAAAAGAACTTTTAAGGTCAAATAGGATAAAGGATTGGTATAGGGCATATTTTAATTATGGAATTATAAATTATATTAAAGGAAAAAAAAGATTATTGCCTTGTGAGATGGCTTTTAATTCTTTTTATTTAGATCCATTGGGTGAGGTAAGACCATGTAATGTTATGGAAGAGACAATGGGAAATTTAAAAGAAAAAAGTTTTGAAGAAATATGGCATAGTCCAGAAGCAGAAAGAATAAGAGAAATGGTAAAAAGATGTAATCGAAATTGTTGGATGATTGGTAGTGTTGGGGAAATTATGAAAAAATATATTCATATTCCCACAAAATGGGTAATAAAAGCAAAATTCTTTAAAAAAATTGATTGGCCTTAAAATGAAGCATTCAAGAATAATAATCATACAAATTATTATTTTGTCTCTTTTAATTTTTAGCATTTATACTCCTACTTTAATAGGCATCTATAAAAAAGTGTCTACAAATAAAGATTATACTCATGCATTATTAATGCCTTTTATTGCTGGATACCTTATTTGGGAAAGGAGAAAAGATTTATTAAATATACAAATTAAGCCTTGTTTAAAGATATTTCCATTAATTTTATTTACTTTTTTATTTTCTCTTTATGGAGTCCTAGGTTCAGATATATCTGCAGCAAGAATATCATGGTGGCTTTGGTTGGTTTGCATTGTTATTTTCTGTTATGGGATTGATGCATTTAAAACTTTATTTTTACCCTTAATAATGCTTGGCTTTATGATTCCACTTCCACAACATGTTCAAGCCCCATTAACAATGTCTTTAAAATTGATTTCATCTAAATTGGCTTTTTTTATAATCAATACTGCTGGTATTCCTGTGCATGTAGAAGGAAATATAATTGATTTGGGTGATGTTCAATTGCAGGTTGTGGATGCATGTAGTGGTTTAAGATATGTTTTGCCTTTAATAGCCTTAGGTATTCTTTGTGCATACTTTTTTCAAAAACATTTATGGAAAAGAATAATACTTGTTATCTTAACTCTTCCTATTGCGGTTTTGATGAATGGTTTAAGAGTGGGAATTACTGCCATACTTTATCAATGGGTAAGCCCAAAAGTGGCAGAAGGATTTTTTCATGGATTTTCTGGTTGGTTTATATTTATTGCATCATTTGCTTTATTGATGGGTTTTAATTATATACTTAAATTGTTGCCACCTAAAGATTTTAAAAAACAAAAAGATATAGTTAAGGATTTAAAACAAAAGCAAAATAATTATGTTGTTTTTGGTATTATAGTAGTTCTGTTAAGTGTGCTCTTTTTAACTTCTATTAGCACAGCTACTATGCCAAGAGTTGAACTGGTTAATGGTATAAAGGCATTTCCTCTTGAATTTAATGGATGGAAAGGTATTTTAGAACCAATTGACCCAGAAATTTTAAAAAGATCAGGAGCAGAGGAGGGTTTTCAAGCTACTTATATTAATAAAAAGAAAGAAATAGTTTCAGTTTATATAGGCTATCGTGGAACACCTTTTATGGAAACAGAAGAATTTTTTCATAGTCCTACTGTTTGCTTACCTGCAAGTGGCTGGAAAATTTTGGAAAAAACTACTTATAGAATTCCCAATATACCTTATTATAAAAATTTTGTAGTAACAAGGCTTTTGGCTGAAAAAATGGGACAAAGACAATTATTATATTTCTGGTTTCAAACAAAGAGCAAAATAGCTCGCCATATTTTTGAAAACAGATTTCATTTAGCTCTGCATGCCTTAAAAAGAGATAATACTTATGACCTAACAATTCATGTTTATACACCAATTAAATACAATGAGGATATAAAAATTGCCCAAAAACGATTAAATAATTTTGTTAAAGATCTTGAATCTGTTATGATTGAATTTTTAAATAAAAAAGGGCAGCTTAATTAAGCTGCCCTTAAATAATAATCTAACGCTTTATAATCTTTTTCCTCAATCCAATGAAACCAATAAGGCCAGAACCTAAAAGTAAAATAGTACTTGGAATAGGAGTAGGTGCTTGAGGAGGATTCCACTCTACCATTACGATTTCTTTATAATGATAAGCCCCAGTTGAATCTTCATCAATAACAGGCAATCCATAATCTATCCAACCAGGGCACTCACCCAATTGTTCATCATAAAAAGGTTTCCAACAATAAGTACCATCACAACTAGTTCTACCTTCAAAACCACCAACAATATTATAAACATTAGTATAACCTGCTCTTATCAATTCATTTCCTGCTAAAAGACTGCGTTTTCCACTGTGACACATTAAAGCTACCGTAGCATCAAGTGGAATAAGTTCTTGAAAATCAGTCAAAAAATAAGGATTTTTTACTCTTGCTTCATTTTCATAGTCAAAGAGCATATAAGAAATATTTAAGACTTTTCCTTCTAATCCATCACCTCCAGGATGACCAGGTGTGTTTTTCCATCCCTTTCCAGGACGGGGATCCCAATAATCATAACCACTCCATTCTTGAGGTGTTCTAACATCAACCAAATAATCAATATCATCTGTTAACAACATATTATAAGCATCAAGTGGACTTATATTTTTCACAAAAGCTGCAAAGGTGTTAGTTACACCCATTACTAAAAATAAAAGTAAGCTAAATACAATGATTTTTTTCATCTTATCCCTCCTTAAGTTATTTTTTCTTTGTATAAAGTTAGGATCAGAAATTTATTCTTCATACCTCCCCCTCCTTAATTATTTTTTTACTTTACAAACTTTTTACGGCAAAATTTATGCCAAGTCAAGAAAAAATTTTAAAATAATAAATTGTGTTATTTTTAAATATAAAGTTTTACATATGAAATTTTTTTCTCTTTTTGTGAAAAATTTTTCATATAAAAAATGTCCAAAATATTTAATAAAATTTTATAATATGAAAAAAAATTCACTTGACTTAAATGTCTACTATAATAAAATTTTAAAAATTTTTTAAAAGGAGGAAAAAATGAAGATCTATTTAATGCAACATGGTGAGGCTTTACCAAAAGAAAAGGATCCAGAAAAGGGTCTTTCACCTGAAGGAAAGGAGCAGATTGAGTTGAGTGCAAAAGCTTTAAAAAAAATGGGGATAGAGTTTGATGTTATTATTAGTAGTCCAAAAAAGAGGGCAAAGCAAACAGCAGAGATTGTAGCTAAGGAATGTGGATATGGAGGAGAAATTGTTATAAATTCTGTTTTTGAGCCTTTAGCTTCACCTGAAGAGGCTATTTCTTACTTAAAATCTCTTAATAAAGAAAATATTTTTGTAGCAGGTCATCTACCTTCTTTAGCAGAAATTGCTTCAAGACTATTGAGCGATACAGGTGTTTCTATCCAGTTTCAATATGGTGGGGTTTGCCATATTTCAGTAGAAGAGGAGAAGGGGAAACTTATCTTTCTTATAACACCAGAGCAATTAAGAATTATAGCTGGTTATAGTGATTAACTAGTAACTATGCTTTTATTTCTCAATCCAAAATTGGGTTATATTAGGCAAGAAAACAGGTTTTTGTTTTACTTCTACTACCTCTCCAGTAGAAAGCTGCACGTAGCTTTTTAATTCCTTGCCTATCTGTTTTGTTACAATGCTTTCGCCAAGAGCAGGTGCACCTTTGCCAATATGAACATGGGATTGTATTTTATTACTTTTGAATGCAACATTCAAATCAAGCAATATAGCAGGTTCTTTATAGGGTATGCCAGCTTTATAATAAATAGAATACAAATATGTATCTCCACCATAACCGCAAATGTCATTATTGGGTAGAAAAGAAGTAAACATTGCTAGCTGACCAACAACAACTGGTTTTGAAATAACTCTCTCAGCTGGACTTGAGGTAGATAGATTTATTTTCCAACCGTTATAATTGGTCAAGATATAATTAACACAACCATCCCAATCAGTGCCTGTATAACCACCACAACCACTTACAGTGACATTGACTACTTCTGTTACTATCTTTTCTGTAGCCATGTTGGTGGTTGTTGAATCAGGATAATCATCAGATGTGCCCCAAATATTATCTTCTCCAGGAGAACACGGCCCAATAACCCCACCTTCGCAGGCACAAAGATAGGATTTGGCAGTGGCAGAAACCTGAACATTTGTTGCATCAAAAATGTCAGTTACAGTTGAGCAAGTTCCATATTCTTTATTTTGTGAGTCCCAACAAGTGTCTTTTATTCCATAAATATACTGTTGAGTATTATCTGTTTTATCAGTTTGACCAAAATATTTCCCTGTACCAAAGAAACACCAAAGATTGCCTTGTTCATCAAAAGTCAATTCTGGTGCAGCAGTAACAGGTGCAGCAGCATTATGGAGTGTAGTTATCTGCCAACTTGCTACATTTGTGCTTTCATTTGTTAAAATCCTAAGCATTTTTCCGGTAAGTGTATTACCTGACTTCTCTACTGTACCACAATAGATAGCTTCTACATTATAATCATTATCTGGATCAACTGCTACACAATCACCAACATAGGTATTACTGCCTATCTGTAATTTTCCAACCAAACTTCCATCTCTTAAATCTATAACATAAATATAACCTGTACTTGGTGGTGTATCCCCATTATAATCTGTTGGACCAGAACCTAAGACTACATACCAATGACCATTTTCATCTTCATCACCAATCCTGACAATGGCTGGATAAGATGTAGTGAAGTTTAAATCAGGATCAGAAAATTCCCAAAGTAATGATGGTGATTCTGGATCAGTAATATCTAAAGCAAAAATAGAGGGTAGACCTACCCTCTTGCCCTTAACTCAGGGTGCATTACTGGGTGGATTAGGACTGCCACCAAAACGCATCTCACCGATCAAAATAGTTCGCCAACTATTTTTACTTTTAGCAGCTGTAGCAGTTCCGTTAATGCTTGCATCAAAAAGCATTGGTCTTTGATCTACATAGTAGATATGACAATAATCTGGATAAGCTAAATATTTTAAATAAGGTAAAGCATTCATAGGTATGTATGCCCAAAGTTCCTTTGCTACATCTGTTCCTTCAAGTTCGGCTTTAAGACAAGGTTCAGAAGTTGTTGGGTTTTTGTCATTTACTTTACCTAAATAAAAGCAATGTAACATCCCATCATTTGCTCCAACAAAGAGATAATCTTTGTGCTTATAAATACAGCTACCACCTGAACAATCTGAATCTTGAGTACAAGTCTGTGATGGATTATTAGAACATACTTTTTGAGAATAAGTATCTTGGATAAAACTCTCATAAGTATTATCCTGATATAAGATATGGTAAAGATTTAATGGAAAATGTGATAATATTCTGGGTGTGGAATAAACAATATCTCCTAATTTCCAAATATGAGTTTCTCCTCCTATAGTTAATTCCCGATTTCTATGCCCACTACTATTGCATGTGCCTTCATCACTATCCAAACATACATCTACATCTATTCCTCGGACATAATTTATAATATTTTCTGCATCGTCATCATCATAAGCTCTGAGATAACGTTTCAAAGTAGAAGCATTGCTTGTTGTAAAATTGCCACTCAATAAAGATGAACTATCTGTTGAAGTATAGATAGTCCTATCTCCAGCATCCCTTTGCCATAATGCTTTCCCTGCATCCCAAAGAGTTTTTAAATTAGACAATGTTTTTGTCTCATCAGGTGAACAAGGAAATGTTACTTTACCATTACAATCTGAACTATATAGATGAATCTTTGTCTCATTATCTTCAAGGAAAAATTTCATAACTTTATCTTCATCTAAGATTAATTGCTTATCATTGGTAGTGTTTTCTCTTATCTGCCCATATGGATCAATCCAAAATCCTTTTAAGTGACCAACCCAAGATAACTTTTCATTATTTTCACTTGTAAAAGAAGGTAAAAAATATGCCTGACAAAAATTACCGCTACCTCTTACTGAAGTGGAAAGCATAGAGACCGCAGTTCCAGAAGAGGCGCGTTTGAGAATATCGGCAAACACTTTAGAAAGCTTCTCTTCTAATTTTAAAGGATTAGCTACAAAAAAATAGGTATCAGGTTTTCCATCACCATCTTTGTCCCATTCATTAGATAAGTCAGGTTTGTTATTATTGTTTATATCTTCAAAACCACCCCATTTTGCTGCATACCAAAGAGGGTTTTTTAAAAGGGTAGCTGCTGAAGAGCCAGAGATGGTAAATATTTTTTCCCAAGTTAAAGGCATACTAGCAACCACTGAAGGTGTATCGCCATCTCCAGGTGGAGGGGCAGTATCACTGTCTTTTACTGGTAAATAAAGCCCATCTTCACTGGTTCCAGAAATGACAAATCCCAAAACCTGGTCTATACATCCAGCAGCATAGTCTGAACTTAAGGTAATTTTGAGCTGATTAGCAGGCAAGGGGGGATTACAGGCATCTCCCACACAATATTCATATTTTACAACGCTATCCATATCATGGTCTGCTCCTTGTTCAACATCTTCAAAATTTATTCTAAACTTTCCATAAGTGGGTGTAATCTCTTCGACATAAAAATCTACAATCTGATTGGAAGGACAGTAAGCATTAGAAGAACAATTACTGATAATTAAACCTCTATCGCTATCATAAGTTAAATTGCATTTTTGCGCGCATGAATTATATACACTAAGACATCCACTAACAGATTTCCCCACAGGAACTAGGGTAACGGTATGGTCGCCCACTTGAATCTTTATTTCAGGCACAGGAGAAGAAAGGGCTACACTATAGGTAGTTACATTTTCTGCCTTTGTGGGGTCAGCAAAATTATTTTTAAAATCCGTATGTCCATAATAAGCAAGAGCTGCTGAGTAATAACTACCTTGCTTAGTGGGCTCCTCAGGGCATAAGCCTCTAACCTTACTCAAGTCTGAGACATTTTTAGCAGAACAAATAAAATCATATACACCATTACTTTCTCCTATAAAATAGTCTGCCCCTGAAATACCTTCTTCATCTCCTATGGTTTTGGCTAATTCAGCTACATCTAAGTCAGAAAGGTCACCTGAATAACTTTCAAAAGCACTCCCTGGCACAGTATCAGAATCATAACTGGGATTGATATCACTGATAATTACCATGAAAGGTTTAGAACACCAGGGGAACAATTCAGGAAGCTGAAGGGTATTTCCGGCTTTTTTAATCCCCCAGTCAGGTTTAGGGAGTAGTAATCCTGTATCACTAGAAGAACTATAAGTAAATTCTGATGTAGGACTTCCCTTACCTGCAAAATACCTCAAAGTTTCGTAAATCATTTCTGCAATGGGATTGCCCCACATGCGGCACTCTCCTTCATTTAATGGATGGGTAGTGATCCACCCACACGTATAGCTTCCTTGATAGCTATAATCAGAATATCTAAATCCCACTGTTTTTAACCTGTTTAAAGTGAGTATAATATTACCTTCAGTATTTTCCGAAGTTTTAAATATACCTGTATTGGGATTTATTTCATCTGAAATAGACCATATATTCTTTCTTAAGACACCCCCACTTAAGTTTTTTGTGTAAGAACCAGTTAAGAGTCCAAAATACATTTGAGCCATATCTACACAGACTCCCTCATCGCTTTTGCAATCACTATCTGTATTACACGACTTAAAGCTCTTTGAACATACCTTTGTTCCATTTCCCTCACCAAACTTTTGCAAAAGCCCAATGGGTTTATAGTTCCCATTTGGATATTCTTTGCAGTTTGGTTCAACACCCACAGATGGATCACAAACCTTTACTCTAACATAATATTCACCATCTGGTGTTCCTAGACTGTTATCACAAACTGGTCTTTCTTTTGATGCCCACTCCCATATTCTATTAGACCTATTAAGTAACACCCTTATTTTGTGTGGCTCGCCTTCACTGGTAGAAGTTACACAGAAAAGATGCCTTTTACCCGCTGTGGGGGAGTCAAAAGGAGTAAGTAACCTGGTGTCATTACCAAAATATTCCTTTCCCCAGCTATGGGCATCTTGAGGGATATAAACTCCTTCTAAAACTGTTTCTGATGAAGAATCCGTGCTTCTATATCCTCCATAAAGCACTTTTCTTAAAACGTCCATCCTAGACATAGAAAGCCAGTTTAAAAAATTTCCGCTCCATTCATCTTCTCCACCACAATATTTATCAGATGTGATTCTGGTAGGAACAAACTTAGCAGTAGCTCCAGAACCTTCATATTTGTAACATTTATAAGGGTCAAAGTATCCATAATAATCTATGGAGTGCTTGTATCCTACATCAAGCAGTCCATCTTCATCCAAATCAGAGGCATCATTATAAGCCTCATAATAGAGTTTATGGTCTCTTCCCATAACAAGCATTACCAGAGGAGGACCTTGGGCTGAGATAAAAGGAGGCACAGCGCAATAATTATCCATAGTTTGAGTGAAGGCTAATCTTCCTATTAATGATGTAAAACTTATAAGGAAAATAAATAATATTTTTTTCATCTTTTATACCTCTCTATTAAAATTTCAGTAACTAAATTGTCTATAACCTTTATAGTAACCCAATCTCCAATTTTAATATCTCTTAAAGATGCAGGATTTTCAAAAAATGCCCCATTTACCTCCTTGTGAATGGCTACTCTACAATCTTGAGCAATATAAAAATCTTCTCCCGAAACATTTATATAGTCATAGTTTTTAGAAATAGCATTTACTTTACCATTAAAATAATAATGGCTGCGTGTAAATCCTGTATGTGTTGGAAAAAACAACATAATTCCTAAACAGATTATAAATAGCCAATTTTTTCTCATGTTTTCCTCCTCTATTCTTCTTTATTACTCCATTTATTGTGAAAAAATCGTGAAGTGTATGTGTTAATATCCTTTTACATACATAATATATAAATCTGCTTGACTATTGTGTTTGGTAGCCTGAGAATGGACAAGGTAATAAATACCAACACCAGCTACTCCTGTATAAGCTCCTGAAATAGGAGGGAAAACTGGCACTCCTTTAAATCCAGCAAGAGGTTTCCAAAATACTTGCCATATTTCATAAAAATCATTAGGATCGCCAGGATCACCAGTTTGAGGGTTATTATTGATTAAATTTTGTAGTTGTCCATATGTTTTTGTTTCTAAATCTATTATTGCTTCTTCTATTCCTCCCTGTGCCATTTGAAGAGCTATATTGTAGTTTTTAGCACTACCATATGTTTGATAGCCTCTTGTGCATAGATATGTAATAAGACCTATCAAAATTATTCCCATAATCATTACCATTAGTACTGTTAATAAAGCTATCCCTTTGTTATTCATTATTGTAACTCCCTTAAAGGTATTTCTAAGGTAATTGTGCGCCAGCGATAATGGCGTAATTCACTATTAAGGTTAACAATGTTATCTGCTGTACTTATTGTGGCGTTTGGATAATTATAAGAAGGATCTCTTTTTCCATACTGTTTTACAATAAAAATACGCACAAGTCTAAGTCGATTTTTTAATGTAACTGGAGCTTCTCCAGAAATATCATCTTCCCATGTAACATTACCTGCAGGATCTATAAGCCCAAATTGAACTTGGAAATCTAATACTCCATCTAAAATAGGCATAGATGAACCATAAACACGACATAATGAGCATATATTATTTGCATTACAACTGCATAAACGATAGCCTGTAAAAGTATTTAAAAAATAATCTTGAAAAGTATTAATGTTATTTCCAGCATCAGTTTTACTGATGCCTCCAAGACTAAAAGCAAATACAGTTTTTATATCAGCTATAAAACCTGTAGCATTATTTAAACTGAGATTATTTCCTGCTACGCCTTGGATTGTATATATGTTTCCAAAAAGTTCTTTTGTTTCAGTATTTAAAAAGACAATTTTATCGTTGCTTTCAAACTGGGGGAAGTTAGGATAACTAGGAGCAGGAGTTTCTTGGTTTGAGGTGATAGTGACAGTTGTATCTGTAGCATTGATATAGCTTGTATTATATCCCCATTTCATATAATTATCAGCAGCAGAAGAAATAGAAGCTCCTTTAATTATTAATTCATCAGAATTATTTTGGCCATTATTATTGTTTGAACCTATAGGCACAAAGTAGTCTGTAGCTACAATTCTTACAATAACAGGGACTCCTAGTCCTGCCATGGCTACATCTCTTAATAATATAGATTCAGATACAATGCCTGTTTGTGTAGTCCTTGTTTTTGCGGCTTCTTGATAAGAGCGTTTAGTTAGGTTAGACAAAAATGTTAATGTAGCTGAAGTGAGGATAATAAATATTACCATTATTACTAAAAGCTCCGCCAATGTCATACCTCTGTTTTGCATTATGGTTGCCTCTTTATTGTTTCTAAAGTCACAAAATGAGGTGTACTAGTGTTGTTTCCTTCAAACCAATAAACAACAACAACTATATTTTTCCAATCAGCTGCAGTATCTATTCCCCAAATTTTATAATAAGTCTTAGAAGAAACTCTTGTGATAGGAGTAATTGTATTATAAGTTGTGATAGCTAAAGCAGTACTTGGATGGTCTATACCATTTGTTGCATCATTTGCGTCTGCTATATCTGCATTTCCATCATATTGATCATTTCCATTGTCTAACAAGTAAACATTACCATTACCATTTGGGTCAGGATGTGGATTATTTATAAAGGTATTGTTGTTTACAATATCACTCAAAAGTTCATCATTATAAGGCAAATTTGTTAGATAATTTATTGTTGCTTCAGCAATTTGAATAGCAGTTTTTTTATGCTCTAAATAGGCATTATGTTTTATGATAGTTACAGTAGCATGAGTTAATGCTATTAATATGATTCCAAGTATAGTTAAAGCTATCA
Source organism: Candidatus Desulfofervidus auxilii (assembly GCA_030262725.1). Classification (NCBI taxonomy): domain Bacteria; kingdom Pseudomonadati; phylum Thermodesulfobacteriota; class Candidatus Desulfofervidia; order Candidatus Desulfofervidales; family Candidatus Desulfofervidaceae; genus Candidatus Desulfofervidus; species Candidatus Desulfofervidus auxilii. Next base: position 37,870 of record JAJSZS010000008.1, read on the forward strand.
TTACTTCTACAAGCGTAAATCCTTTTTTCATTGTATCCTTATCCTAAATATTGACACTGAAATTTGTTTTGTTTTTCCATTATTATGCGTTAAAGTAAGTGTGAATGACTGATCTGGTGTGCCCTTGCGAGTGAAAAGGACTCTATTGTTAGCAGGGTATCCAGAAAGAGTGATGTTATTAAGATTTCTTGTTTCCAATTCTTCTCCTGTATCGTATGCATTGTTATCATTTTGGTCTTCAAAAATAGTATAGCTATTTGGCACAAACTGGATGCCAAATCTGTGTGCATTACCAAGAGATTTTTGCCTTGCCCATTCTAAATCAGAATATAATTGGTTTGTTGCATCAGTTAGGTTATAATTTGCTACAAGATGTTTAAAGCCGATAGTGCCAAGACCTAATAATATAACCAAAATTCCTATAACTACTAAGAGCTCAGTTAAAGTTACACCTTTAACTCCCATTACTTATTCCTTATACTATTTATTGTGAAAAAATCGTGAAACTTTCTTGTAGGAAACAAACATTTAAGTTCGAAATAACCATCTTTTTCATTATAAAAAAGTTTCATTTTATACCTTTCACCTAGTCTTTTAGCAAGTGTTAAGCCAATGCCGCTTCCTTTTGGAACATTAGGATTAATATCGTTTTTTATAAACAAAACAATATTTTTGGCTTCATTATATAAAGAAATATATATCTCTTTTTCTGCATATTTTACAGCATTTTCAATTAAAAGATAAAAAATCATTCCTAAATCTGTCTGATTAGCGGTAAGTTTTGTTTCTTTTAGGTTCAATATAATTTTCTTATTGTTTAAAATCTCTCTAAACTGTTGAAGAATTAATTCAATAAGTGTTTTTAGATCTATGTTTTTTACATTTATTTTTCTAGCCTTAAAGTTTCGTATAATATTTAATGTGTGTTTAAATTCTGTTTCAATGAAATTATAACTTTTATTTAATCTATCTAAAGCAGGGGATGAAATTTTTTGTTTAAGGATTTCTAGATTCAATTTTTGTATAGCTAAAAAATTGCCTAATTTATGTGAGAGAGTAAGAAGGATAAGTTCTAAAAATTTTCTATTTTCTTCTCTTTCTCTTATATGGTGCCATAAAAGTTTATAAAAAATGTAAGTAAGAGCAAAGATTAAAAAAGTTTCCCAGAGAAAAAGATTTAAAGCAAAATTTTTTGTTTTTTTGTTTACATGATCTAGATTTATATAGACAAATTTTCCATTGAGCGAAGGAGTAAGAAGTAGCCAATTTTTTTCATTAATTATAGAATTAGATATTTTAAAATATTCAGGAAGATTTTGATTTTTGTTCTCACGAATAAGTTTTAATTCTGTTTCTACCTTATCATAAAAGGCATTTAGAAGAGAAAGTTTATAAAAGCTGATGGCAACAAAATTAAGAGCAGATATACCCAATGTAAGCATAATGAAAAAAGCAATTAATATTCTGTGTTCAAAACCTATTTTAATCGGTAACCTCTGCCTTTATAAGTTTCTATAGTATTTTCAGGTAAAATTTTTCTTAATTCTTTTATATAAGTTCGGATAATTTCATCTCCTACTGGATTATCCGCCCAAACATAATTTAGTATTCTTTCCTTGCTTACAACTTGTCCACGATGTTTAATAAGGAAGCAAAGCAATTCCCATGCTTTTGGAGATATTTTTATTTCTTGACCGTCTTTTAAAATCACACCTGAATCTAAGTGGATTTTCAAGTTGTCTATTTCAATTACTTTTGGAAGAGACATTTTGCGTCGATTTAAGGCTTTAAGTCTTAAAATAAGCTCCTTTGGAGCAAATGGTTTTGTTAAATAATCATCCGCTCCTTCTTCAAAACAAACTTCTTTGTCCTTTAATTCTTTTTTGGCAGTGAGGACCAAAATTGGTGTAGTTATACCTTTTTCCCTTATTTTTTTTAAAATGTCCTCACCTTTTTGATATTTAAGGATTAAATCAAGGATAATGACATCAAATACTTCATTTTCTAGTATAGATTCAACAAGCCTGTCATCAATAACCCACTTTACATTAATATCGTTTATTTCGAGATATTCTTTAAGACTTTCCCCTAAATTGGGATCATCTTCAATAAGAAGAATTTTCATCTTTTTATCTAATACCCAATTAAAGATTACTTGTCAAATTGAAAGAAATTGATTAAAAATATTTTGGCGGGACGTAGCTCAGTTTGGCAGAGCACAGCGTTCGGGACGCTGGGGTCGCAGGTTCAAATCCTGTCGTCCCGACCATGTTTTAAAATAATGTGTGACATAAAATTCCTTTGTTTTTAAAAGATAAGATTAATTCATCTTTCTTTTTAATAAAGAATTCCCTTCTCATTGCTTTTTCTAATTTATATTTTCGATAGACCCAATCAGCATAATGATAATTCATTTTATCAATTAGTACATAATCTACTTTTCCTTCTAGTTTAATTGGTAAATTTTCCACTCCTGGTAAAATAGGGGCGATCATTACATAAGTTTTAATACCTTTTTTATGTAAATTTGCTAAAGCATTAATTCTTTCTTCAATAGAGGAAGTTTTAGGCTCAAAAATTTTTTTAATCCTTTCATCTGCGGTAGTGATTGTGAAACCAACTTCTATATTTTGAAATTTTCTTAACAAATCTAAATCTCTTAAAATTAAAGATGATTTAGTTTGAATTATTACTGGCCAATTGTTTTCAAGTAAAATTTCAAGACATTTCCTTGTCAATTTATATTTTCTTTCAACTGGCTGATAAGGATCACAAATGCCACTTATCCAGACTTTCCCTTTTTTCTTTTTCTTTATTTCCTCAGCAAGCAGTTTAGGAGCATTAATTTTGATATCAACAAAATTTCCCCATTTTTCTTTATGATTAGTAAATTTTTTCATAAATCTAGCATAGCAATAAAAACAACCATGTTGACAACCAAAATAAGGGTTAAGGGTCCAATTAAAAACTTTTGATTTAGAAAGAATACTTTTAACTAAGACTTCTCTAATCATTAAAGATTAATCGATAAATATCAGGCAAAGAACGATATTGTTCATTGAAATCAAGACCATATCCAACAAGAAAACCACTTAATTTAAATCCTATATAATCTATTTTTATCTCAACTTCTCTTCTTTCAGGCTTATCTATGAGAGCACATATCTTTAAAGAAGCAGGTTGTTTCTTTTTTAAATGTTTGATTAAAAAATCAAGAGTATAGCCAGTATCTACAATATCTTCTACTATAATTACATCTTCTCCTTTTAAAGGAATTTCAACATCTTTTACAAGCTTTACTTCTCCTGTACTATAATCTTTTTCTCCATAACTAGCTAAACGTACAAAGTCTATTTTGACTGGTAATTCTACATTTCGAACCAAATCAGCCAAAAAAATAAAAGCACCTTTTAAAATACCAATAAATATTGGAGTACGACCAGCATAATCTTTAGTAATTTGTTTTGATAATGCCTTTACTTTTTTTAAAATTTCCTCATTCCTTACTACTAATTCTTTTTTTGGCTGCATATTTGCTCCTTTCCTTTTATCAAGCGAGTGATAAAATTAAATATCTGCTTTAATAAGTGTTTCAGTACTTATTACTCCTTCTATTTGACCGATATTTTCAACAATGATTTTAGTAAGTTCATCTAAATTCTCAGCTTCTATCATAACTACGATATCATACCGTCCAAAAACACCATAAGCATATTTTACTTTATCTATCTTTCTTATTGCTTCTAATACTGATTTTACTTTTCCTGGCCCTACTTTTAATAATACACCTGCTATCATATCCCTCCTCCTTATTTTAATTTTTTAAAAGAAATGGCTGTAAAACAATGTCCATCTCCTTGCCAATTTATGGGCACCCAAAGAAATTCGATTTTTTGCTTTGTCTGCTCACGGCTAGCAATAATAAGGCGGAATTCATAATCTTTATAGTTTCTCTGTGGGGTACAAAAAAGATCAAAACTTAATTGTGTTCTTGAATATTCTTTAAAAAGAGTACGCCTGGGATGTAACCAAAAATCATCTTTTTGCTGAAGCCAAATAAGATAAGGAAAAAGAGTCTTAATAGGAACAGCACTTCCTATAACACCATTTGTTTCTATTAAGGCTTTTTTATAAGCGCGCCAAAGTAAAGCAATTAAAGCCTCTCCTTTTACTCCTTTTTTATCTAATTGAGTATAAATTTCTTTTATCACTTGAGCCAAATCAATCTTTGTTAAATTTATCTTTTGTAAAAGCTCATATTGAGGGCCATACCAGATTTTTACTTCATTTTTTGATAAAATAAATTCCAATGTTAATAATCCAGCCTTTAATTTAGGTAATTGTCCTTGTAACTTTATTTGTGGTAGTTGAGCTGCTAAAATACTTCCTAATTTTGCTTTATAAGCTTCCTTTTCTCCATTAACTTCTTTTTTAGCTTGGTCTAAAAAGGACTTAGTAATTTCCAAAGTTATTGAAAGAGATTTTATTTTTTCATATTTTTGTTCAGCTTCTTTTAAGATACCTTCTAATATAAAAGGAGAATTATTTTTTTCTTTAGCTTTAAGATATTCTTTTATATTTTTAGCTAGTTTTTCATATAATGTTCCTGTTTGTATTAATTGTTTTGTTAAATCTATTTTATCCATCATAAGTTTGCATGAACTCTTTTCATTTCTTCTTCTTTTACTCCTAATTGCTTCATTAATTCAGCTACACAGGCTTCAAAAAAGATAAGAGTAGAAACTTCAAAAAGAGTACCTAAGGGAGTGATACTTGAACCCATTAATTCACCTACTTCATAATGGACATGTTCTTTTGGTCTTATTTTAGAAGGAATAATTACAACTAAATTTGCCATTTTTGCTAAAGGAGAATCAGGATCGCTAGTTACGGCTATTACATTGCCTTTTAGAGATTTAGCTGCTTTTGCTGTTTCTACAACAATGGCTGTCTTTCCAGAACCAGAAACAGCAAGTAAGCTATCTCCTTCCCTTAAAGCTGGTGTGACAGTTTCTCCAACAACAAAAACTTTTATGCCTAAATGCACTAAACGCATTGCAAATGCCTTTGCTACCAATCCAGAACGTCCTGCTCCTACCACATATATTCTAGGTGAGTTTTTTACAGTTTTAACAAATTCTTCAAATTCTTTAGGATTTATACGTTCTGTAATTTCAGCAATTCTTTTAATTATTTCACGATAATACACTTTCTATCTCCTTTTTTAAAGTTATTACTGCTTTTTTAGGATCAGAGGCTTTTGTAACAAATCCTCCAACAACGATAATACTTGGTTTATATTTCATAATTTTAGGTATATCTTCTGGTGTAATGCCTCCAGCAACTGAAAGGGGAATAGAAAAGTTTTCTTTAAATAATGCTAAATCTTTAAAAGATTTACCTTTGACAACTTGAACATCAATAGCTGTGTGAATATTAAAATAATCAGGATTTAATGAAACTATTTTTTGAGCTCGTTCTAATTTATCTTCTATGCCAATAAAATCTACTATTACTTTTTTCTTAAAATTATGTGCTGTTTTAATAGCTGCTTGAATGGTCTCAAGAGGAGCAGCAGCACAAACTGTCATCATGTCAGCACCAGCATTAAAGACAAGTTTTGCTTCTAATTCTCCTACATCCATTGTTTTTGTATCTGCAAGAATAAGATTTGAAGGGAAACGTTGTTTTAAAGTATGTATAATTTTTGTTCCTACTGATTTTAAAAGAGGTGTGCCTACCTCTAAAATCTCTACAAAAGGAGCTATTACCTCTGCAATATTAAGAGCTTTTTTTTCCTCTACAAGGTCTAAAGCAATTTGTAATTTCACACTTATTTTTTAACACTGATAGGAAAACAAGGCAAGTTTAGTATTTTATCCTAATTCTAAAATTTTTTAATGTTTAAGTGAAATTATTCCCAAAGCACTTAAAGTTAAGATAACTGCTACTATAAAGGCTAAAAATGGATAAAGTATTTTTTCTTTTTCCTTTAACATAGTAAAAGCAGATACCCACACTCCTACTACTGCAGCTATGCAAGAAAATGCTATGCCCAACATACCTAAACCATCACCAGATCCAAGTTTCTTTAAATACCAATGGCCATGAATAGCATGCCCTGCGCATTTTTCCCAAATTTCGTGAACATCTTCCCCTTCCCATAAAAGAGAAAGTACACAAGAAGATTTAGCATATTGTGGACCACCAAAAAGATAAATGGCAGCTCCAATAACTGCAACAATCATACCTATAAAAGTAATCCAATAAACTATTTCGCCATAAACAATACCTGCCAATGGTGCTTTAGGTTTTTCTTGCATATTTTCCCTCCTCTATGATACTACGGCTGAAGCCGCTTTCCAAAGCTCTACTGCTTTCATTAATAGCCTTATACCAGAAAATAACATGATAGCAATTATCAACCATCTGACAAAACCAGCTTTTATTTTAATCATTATTGCTGCCCCAATAAGTGTGCCTACTATTAAACCAATCATGCAAGGCACAGCGAAAATAGGAAGGATTCCTCCTCCCATAATATAAGGCCAAACAGCTGCTGTATCACCTATTCCAATCATTACTTTACTACAAGTAGCTGCTACTTTTAATGGTGCCATCATTACCAAATTAAATACTGGCACCATAGCCCAACCTGCTCCTAAACCAAAGAGTCCAGAGATTAATCCTACCCCACAAAAGAGAATTGCAGCAATATGAGCATTTTTTACTTGATAATTAACCACTCTTCCTAAAGAATCTTCCCAATAGGCCATAGCTAAACCCAATCTTTCAGTAAAACTATCTACTTCACCTACCTCAGGATATTCAATTTTCTTTCCTGCAAAGATAAAGAGCATAGAAATACCAATGACAATTATTCCTAATCCTCCTCTAACTAATGCTTCTCCTTTTATTCCCATTGTTGCTTTTACATATCCAGCTAAAAGGGCTCCTATTACTGCACACACAGCATATGGTACTGCTCCATAAAATAAGATCCTTATATTAGCAATGCCTTTTCGCAAAAAAGGTTTTGCTGCTACTAATGCACCAGCCATAGCAACAAATAATCCAGTTGCTCTGATAACAAACGAATCAATTGGAGTAAATCCCATCATAATAGGTGTAAAAACAACACCTCCACCTACACCTGCTAATACAGCCACAATACCTATCACAATACAGGCTATAAGAAAAAGGAAGAAAAAGGCTACAGGACTAATACCTAAAGTTTTTTCTGCCGCTGGTGCTACTGTCTCTGCTGCCTCTTCAACTGCATATACAATTTTGTTTCCTAACAAGGACATTATAATTGTTACAATACTGATACCTAATACCCATTTCCATTTCTTTTTTAAATCCATCAAAATCCCTCCATCTTTTTAGGCAAATTAATACCTTTTTGTTTGTAAAATGTCAATAGTTTTTTTTATTTCAATAGTTGCTTTTTGAAACAATAACAGCTATAATGTATTACAAAATGACACTTTTAAATAGATTGCAAGTAAGATTAAATGCAATTAGTTTAAAGGCTAAGGTAATTATTGGTGTAAGTTTGATTTTGATTGTAGTAATAGGTCTTTTTACCTATTATGATACCTTAGCACGGATAAAATTCCATTTTGATAAGCAAGAAGAATGGGCATTTGAACTTAGTGATACAGTTATGAGAAGTATTGAATATCCCATGTTTGATGGAAATATGGATTATGTTCAAGCTATTTTAGAAAGATTGTATAAAATGGAAGATGTAAAAGTTGTAAATCTTTGCGATGCTAATGGTGTTATTAAATATAGTGGGTTGCCATCTAATATAGGTAAAAAAGACACTTCTGAAATTACTAAAAAGGCATTACTTACTGGTTTATTGACTAAAGGTTTAGAAATCTTAGGAGGAGAAAGGGTTCTTTATCATGCTATGCCTATTGCTAATGAAAAAACTTGTTATAAATGCCATGGAAGGGAAAGAAGGATACTTGGCGTTTTAACAGTTGGAATAAACTGGACTCCTATAGAAGAAAGGGTAATAGCACTTAGAAATAGAGAGATTTTCTTAGGTGTAATTTCTATTATAGTAGTAGGTTTCTTTTTAACTTTATTTTTAACCAAATATGTTACTCGCCCACTTTCTACTCTCACTCGATTAGCTGATGAAATTAGTCGAGGAAATCCGGGTTTTGAATTTGGAAGGGTAGTTAAATGTTGGGAAATACAAAAATGTGATGAAGTCAATTGTCCAGCATATGGAAATACTGAAATTATGTGTTGGTACATAGATGATACGCTTTGTAAGGCTGAACTATCTGGGAAATTTCCAGAAAAATTAAATATGTGTCGTAAATGTACAGTTTATAAACGCCATATGGGTGATGAAATGGTTCAATTAGCAGATGCATTCAAACATATGCTTTATAGGTTAAGAATTTCTAAAGAAAAATTGAAACAATCTGAAGAAAAATATAAATTTCTTTTTGATACTGACCCAAATTCTATTTTTATTTTAGATCATGAAACCTATAGGATTTTGGATGCAAATGCGAGGGCAGAGAGTCAATATGGTTATTCAAAAGAAGAATTTTTGAATATGTCTTTTTGGGATTTGGGATTTAAAGAAGATATGGAAGAGATGAAATATCACTTTAAAAATATTTTGGATGGTCGATGTGTGCTTTTTTCTAAAAAATCACATCGTAAAAAGGATGGAAGCCGTTTCTATGTAAATATTCATGTATGTGGAGTGCGGTTTGCAGGAAAAAATGCCTTTATTGCTACTACAATTGATATTACAGAAAGTGTGCAGAAAGAAGCACAATTAATTCAGGCTAGTAAATTAGCAACATTAGGAGAAATGGCAGCAGGTATAGCACATGAGTTAAATCAACCTCTCAATGTTATGAAAGTAGGTAGTGATTTTCTTAAAAAAATGATAGAAAGGGGTAAAAAGATAAGTGATAAAGATTTAAAAACAGTAGCTCAACAGATAAGTAGTCAAGTAGATAGGGCATCTCAAATTATTAATCATTTGAGGGAATTCGCTAGAGTATCAGATATTGAGGCTCATGAAGTAAATATTAATGAACCTATTAGAAATGTTTTTAAGATATTAGGACAGCAGCTAAGGTTACGTCAAATAGAAGTAGAATTAGATTTAGATGAGAATTTACCTCCAATAATGGCAGATAGTAATCGATTAGAGCAAGTATTTATAAATCTTGTAACTAACGCTAGAGATGCTATAGAAGAAAAGCCTTCAGGTGATAAATTGTTAAAAATAAAGTCATTTTTGGATAAAAATGATGTTGTCGTTACTGTATCTGATAGTGGAAAAGGAATTCCCAGAAATATTATGGATAGAATATTTGAGCCTTTTTTTACCACTAAAGAAATAGGTAAAGGCACTGGTCTTGGTCTTTCTATTAGTTATGCCATTATTAGAGATTATGGTGGTAGTATAACTGTAGAAAGTGAAGAGGGTGTAGGAACAACTTTTGAATTAAGATTTCCTGCATGTTTTAAACATAATAAAAATACAAGGCATTAAAATGAAGCTTTTATTAATTGATGATGAAGAACCCGTAAGGGAGATTTTAAGTTTATCTTTACGTAGTGATGGTTATGAAGTTATAACTGCAGGTGATGGTGAAGAAGGGATAAGATTATTCCAACAAGAAAAACCTCCAATTGTTTTAACTGATATAAAAATGCCTGGTATGGATGGGATTGAAGTATTAAAAAAAATCAAACAAATAGACCCTGAGACCGAAGTAATAATTATTACTGGACATGGCGATATGGATTTAGCTATTCAATCTCTTAAACTCGAGGCTTCTGACTTTATTACTAAGCCTATTAAAGATGAGGCATTAGCCATTGCCTTAAAACGGGCTATAAAAAGAAGAGAAATGAGACAAAAGCTTAATGAATACACTACTAGTCTTGAAAATAAAGTAAGAGAAGCTATAGAGGAGATAAGAATAAAAGAGATGCAATTATTTCAATCAAGAAAACTTGCAGCCTTGGGGACACTTTTAGCTGGTGTAGCTCATGAATTAAATAATCCCCTTTCCAATATATATACATCTTGCCAAATACTTTTAGAAGAGATAGAAAGCCCTGATTTAGATTTAAAAAAACAGCTTCTAAAACAAATTGAAGAACAAACTAATAAAGCACGCAATATTGTTCGTTCCCTTTTAGAGTTTTCAAGACAGAGAGAATTTAAAAAAGAAATATTGAATTTAAAAGAAATAATGGAGGAGACAATAAGTTTTGTTCAAGGACAGATACCGCCAAAAGTAGAAATGATAGTTGAGATTCCAGATGACATTGAAATTTATGCTGATAAGCAACATATTGAACAAGCATTTTTAAATATTATTACAAATGCTATACAAGCTATACCAGATAAAGGGACAGTTAGTATTAAAGCAAGTGTAGATAAAGATAAGGGGGTAGTGAATATTGAGTTTAAAGATACAGGTGTTGGTATTGAGCCTGATATTTTACCTAGGATATTTGATCCATTTTTTACTACTAAAGAAGTGGGTGAAGGTTCAGGTCTTGGTTTATTTATTACACATGAAATTATAGAAAGACATCAAGGTTATATTGCAGTAGAAAGTGAAGTAGGAAAAGGTACTACTTTTTTGATAAAATTGCCTTTGGAGAAGCTCAAACATGAATGAAAAGGTAAAATTATTAGTAGTTGATGATGAGCCGATTGCTTTAAAAAATCTTGAGTATATTTTAAAAAAAGAAGGTTATGAAGTAGTGTCAACACAAAGCGGAGTACATGCATTAAAACTTTTAGAAGAGGAAGAATTCCCCGTTGTTTTAACAGATTTACGTATGGAAAAAGTTGATGGTATGCAGATTCTTGAAAGGTGTCGTCAGCTTTATCCAGATTCAGAAGTTATTATCATTACTGCATATGCAACAATTGATTCAGCTGTAGAAGCAATGAAAAAAGGTGCTTATTATTATATTGCTAAACCTTATAAATTAGATGAAGTGCGCAAAGTTGTAGCTGAAGCAGTAAAGAAAAATAGACTTCAAAAAGAAGTTAAAGAATTAAAACAACGCTTGGAAATATTTGAAAATAAAGTCACAATTATTACAGAAGATAATAATATGAAAAAACTTCTTGAAACAGCCAGAAAAGTAGCACCTACAGATTGCAATATTCTTATTACAGGAGAGACTGGTACAGGTAAAGAATTGTTAGCTAGATACATCCATGAACATAGTCGTAGGGCAAAAGGACCTATGTTAGCTATAAATTGTGGTGCATTTCATGAAGAGCTTTTGGCAAATGAGCTTTTTGGCCATGAAAAAGGGGCATTTACTGGAGCAAATTATTTAAAAAAAGGACTCATTGAAATGGCATCTCATGGTACCCTATTTTTAGATGAGATCACAGATATGTCACATGCTATGCAAACAAAGCTTTTACGAGTTATTCAAGAAAAAGAAATTCTAAGATTAGGAGGAACAAGACCAATTAGAGTAGATGTTCGCTTTATTGCTGCTACAAATCAAGATATTCACGAGGCTGTTAAAAGCGGTCGTTTTAGACAAGATTTATACTATCGTCTTAATGTAGTTTCTTTACATATACCTCCACTTTGCGAACGTAAAGGAGATATTCCTTTGTTAAGTTATTATTTTTTAAAAAAATATGCAATTACTATGAAAAAAGATGTTAAAAAAATTTCTTCTCAAGTTATGGATATATTAATGAATTATGATTATCCTGGTAATGTAAGAGAATTGGAAAATATTATTGAAAGGGGAGTAGCACTTTGTCCAGGAGATACACTTTTACCTGAACATCTTCCCGAAGATTTAAGAAGATTAAAGGTTTTTACTATTCGTGGTGATCGCCGCTATCCTACCTTAAAAGAACAAGAAAAATCTTACATTTTATGGGTACTTAAAAAAGTCAAAGGTAACAAAACAAAAGCTGCTGAAATTTTAGGTATAGATCGAGTTTCTCTTTGGAGAAAGCTAAAAAGATATGGTATCAATATTTAAGATTTAGGTTTAATAACTATTAAAGGGCAATTTAGTTCTTTGCATTTTTGCAATGTCTTTATATCTCTTTCAGAAACAATAGTAAAAAGGATTTCATTGTGTGTTTTCACATAATTTGCGATTTCTTCTTCTAAATTTCCTATAGAAAGATTTGCGTTTGGAATAATCTTTTTGGTAAAATAATAAAACAATTTTTTTAATTTTCCTTTCAAGGTTTTTCTTTTGCTTGGTTTAATTACATAAAGTATCTCAATTTCTGCTCCAATTCTTTTACCTAAATTCTCTGCATAAAGTAATGCTTCTTTATCTGTTTCTTTCTCTAATACCTCTCTAGCTATTTCAAATGCTCCTGCTTCTGCATAAGTAGCTGCTTCAAATAAGGTTTCTATTTTTTTAAATAAAACGGCTAATAAGATTTTTCTTTTCAATTCTAATTACCGACGGGAAGCCCTAATCTCCTTACGTTCTTCAGGCCTCTTGTAAATAGGAACCCGTTTTTCTTTTTTCTTTAATACCTCTCTAGCTATTTCAAATGCTCCTGCTTCTGCATAAGTAGCTGCTTCAAATAAGGTTTCTATTTTTTTTAATAATTTTCCTAACATGGCGTCCTCCTTTCTTGTTTTCACTTTATGGTAACGCAACTTCTATGCCAATATTAAAATTATGATTTATCCATCATAATTAGACCCTCTTTAAACTAGTTTTTGTTTCATTTTTTTAATAAAAAATACTTATTCGATTTGTGCTAAATAAATAGAGACTTAATTTGTTACTATCTGCAATAGATGATAATAAATATTTTTTGCAATATGCAACACTTAATAAAAATAAGGGACACCTGCGTGTCCCTTTAATTTTATAGATTATATTAAGAAGGTAAAGCAATCAGACCTAAGAAGGCGACAATACATATCAAACCAGCGATAAAAGCTAAAGCAGAAAAAAGATATTCTTTTTGTTTTAAAAGTGCTAAACCAGAAAAAAACATAGCAGGAATAACAGCAAAGACACCAAAAGCAATACCAAACATGGTTAATCCATCACCACTGCTAAGTTTAGTTAAATACCAATGTCCTTGTGGTAATTTTCCTATAACTTCATTCCATATGGTAGCAATATTATTTCCTTGCCAAGCAAGAGAAAAAACTTGGGGTATATCCCTATAGTTTTTTCCTGCAATAAAAGCAAAAGCTGTACCAATAGTAGCAATTATTGCTCCTAATAAAGTCCCCCAATAAATGATCTCTCCATAAACAATTGCTGCAAGTGGTGGTTTAGGTTTGGTTTCCTCTGTTATGATTATTTCCTTAGTTATAACCATTTCTTGAGCCATAATTTCACCCCCTAATTAAAATATAGGTAAATCTATGCCAAATATTCCTTCTATTCCACGGATTATTAATTTAATGCTTGTTAAAAACAAAATGCCAATAAGTATATATCTTACAAATGCTGCTTTGACTTTAACTAAGATAGTTGCTCCAATGATTCCACCAACAACCTGTCCCAACATCCAGGGTGCAGCAAAAAGAGGGAGTAAAGCACCATATATAATATATGGCCATATAGCAGCAGCATTACCTATAGCAAGCAAAACACCGCTACAAGCAGCTGATACTTTTAATGGAACTGCCATAACAAAATTTAAAACAGGTACTACTGCCCATCCTCCACCAAGTCCAAAAAATCCTCCTGTAAATCCTACTAAAGCAAAAAGTAAGAATCCAGGAATGCCTCTTGTAGCTTGATAATTTATTAATTTTTTTAATGATTCTTCCCAGTAACTTCCGCTAAGTCTTAATCTTTTAGTAAAACTATCTACATGTTTTACTTCAGGATATTCTGTTTTGGCACCTCCAAAAACAAACATAAGAGCAATAAAAACAAGAGTAACTCCTAATGCGAGTCTTACAATGGCATCGCCTAATGCCCCTAAATATGCTGAAAGATAGACAGCACTAAAAGCTCCTACCATAGCTCCAAGAACAATGGGAATTGAACAGAAATATACAATTTTGATATCAGCTAATCCCTTTCTCATAAATGGGCCTGTGGATATTAATCCACTAAACATAGCTACAACAAGTCCTGTTGCTCTGACTAATAGTGTATCAAGTGATGTAAAACCTAAAACAATAGGAGTAAATAAAACTCCTCCTCCAACTCCTGCTATAACAGCCACTATAGCAATACCAGTGCTTAATAAGAAAGATACAACGATTATTCCTAGCATAAATGATGGGCTCATAATTTCTGTAGGGTGCACTTTTGAAAATAAAGCCATAGCTATATATGAGATGGCAATCAAAAATAGCAATAAGGCTGCCTCTAACATACCAGTCCCTTCATAAGAGCCTGCTTCAGCCAGAGTAGCAACTTCAAGTAAATACTCAGCTTTTCTTCTTGCCCTTTTTAATGTGCTTAATACCCCCATAATAATTCTCCTTTAAATTTTTCATTAAATATGGAATACAAGTTTTATGCCAATTTCATAAGTTACGTAATAAATTAACTTTTTTGACATAAGCCTTTAAATAAAATGGCTATTGTGTTGCATTTTGTAATAATAAATTTAATGACTTTGAAAATTAAAAAAGCTAATTATGTTACATAATGAAACTTAAATATTGCAATGTGTAACTTAGATTGCCATTGATATCAGAATCAAACTAAGATATAATTTTTTTATGAAATTTTTTAAAAAATCTGAAGAAAAACAAATTCCGGAAATAGAAGAATTACAAAAAATTATTAATGAAACTCAATTACCTCCAAATGTTAGAGAGATTGCTATTCAAGAATTAGAAAGACTTTCTAGGATGAGTCCTAGTACAGCAGAATTTACTGTTGGTGTTAACTATGTTGAGTATTTAATTACTCTTCCCTGGTATAAAAAGACCCAAGATAATTTGGATATAAATTGGGCAGAGAAAATCCTTAATGAAAATCATTATGGTTTAAAGAGTGTTAAAGAAAGAATTTTGGAATATTTAGCTGTTAGAAAATTAAGATTAGAAAGGAAATATCAAATACTAGTAGTAGATGATGATGAAACTGCCAGGAATAATTTACAACATATTTTAAAAAAAGAAGATTATGAAGTAGCTACAGCAAGTAATGCTATAGATGCACTTAGGTTGCTTGAAACTGTTGAGTTTGATGTGATCCTTACTGATTTAAGGATGAAAGACATAGATGGCATGGAATTATTAGAAAAAATTAAGTGTAAGTATCCAGAAATGCAAGTTATTATGATTACCGCTTATGCTACAATTCCATCGGCAGTAGAAGCTATTAAAAAAGGGGCTTATCATTATATTGCTAAACCTTTCCAATTGGAGGAAGTCCGAAATACTGTAAGAGAAGCATTAGAAAGAAAATTTTTACAACAAGAGATAAAAGGTCCAATTTTATGTTTTGTAGGCCCACCAGGTACAGGAAAAACTTCATTAGGTAAGTCTATTGCTCAAGCATTAGGGAGAAAATTCATTCGTATTTCACTTGCAGGGATGAAAGATGAGGCGGAAATAAGAGGACATCCACGTACATATGTAGCTGCTCTTCCAGGTAGAATAATTCGTGAAATACGTCGGGCTGGGACTATTAATCCTGTATTTATGTTAGATGAAGTAGATAAAATAGGTCAAGATTTTAAGGGTGATCCAGCTTCTGCTTTGCTAGAAGTCCTTGATCCTGAACAAAATGCTAGCTTTACTGATTATTATTTGGATGTACCATTTGATTTATCAAAAGTCATGTTTATTACTACTGCTAATATTACAGATCCCATTCCAGATCCACTTTTAGATAGAATGGAGATTTTACCTTTTTCAGGATATACAGATGAAGAAAAAGAAAAAATTGCCTTTCAATTTATTATTCCTAGACAAATTAAAGAAAATGGACTGTCTAAAAATCCTCCAAGGTTTACAACTGATGCAGTATATAAAATTATTCGTGAATACACATATGAAGCAGGTGTAAGAAGTCTAGAAAGAGAGATTGCTTCTATTTGTAGAAAAATTGCTAGAAAAATTGTTAAAAACAATAATATCTCTAAAAAGGACTTTAATATAGATTCTCAACTTGTAGAGAAATATCTTGGTCCAAGAAAGTTTTACCATGAAGTGGCACAAGCAAAAGATCGTATAGGAGTGACTACTGGTCTTGTATGGACGGAAGTAGGAGGAGATATTATCTTTGTTGAAGCTACGAAGATGAAAGGGAAAAGAGAACTTATTTTGACAGGTTCATTAGGAAATGTAATGCGTGAATCTGCACAGGCAGCTTTGAGCTATGTTCGTAGCAATGCAGAATTATTTGGGATTCCACCAGATTTTTTTGATTATCATGATATTCATATTCATGTTCCTGCAGGGGCTATACCAAAGGATGGCCCTTCTGCTGGTATAACTATTGCTTTAGCCCTAATTTCTCTTTTAACAGGAAGACCAGCAAGAAGAGATGTAGGAATGAGTGGTGAGTTGACTTTAAGTGGCAGAGTTTTGCCAGTAGCAGGAATTAGAGAAAAAATATTAGCTGCTAGGCGAGCTGGAGTAAAAATTGTAATCTTACCTAGTAAAAATAAGGTTGATGTTGAAGATCTTCCAGAAAGTATACGAAAAGATTTAAATATCATTTTAATAGACAAAATTGAAGATATTGTAGATTTAGTTTTAAGATAAATATGGAGTTAGAAAAATCTGTTGAACAATTGCCACATCAACCAGGTGTTTATCTTATAAAAGATAAGAGAGGGCATATTATTTATGTTGGCAAGGCAAAAGATTTACAAAAACGAGTAAAAAGCTATTTTTCTCGTCAGACTTCTGCTAAAGTGAAATCCATGTTAAGCCAGGCAGTTCAGATTGATTATATTATTACACCTTCAGAAAAGGAAGCATTGATTCTTGAATGTAATCTCATTAAGACTCATAAGCCTCGTTATAATGTAGTGTTACGAGATGATAAAAATTACCCATATTTAAGAATTGATTTAAATGAAAAATGGCCAAGGTTTGTTATTGTAAGGCGTATGCAAAAGGATGGGGCAAAATATTTTGGCCCATTTGCTTCTGCTAAGGCAGTGAGGGAGACATTAAAATCAATGAGCCAATTATTTCCTTTAAGAAGATGTAGTGATTTTGTTTTAATGCATAGAAAAAGACCTTGTTTAAATTATCAAATTGGTCGTTGTGTTGCACCATGTGTAGGTTATGTGACAGAAGAAGAATATAAAAAGCTTGCTTTTCAAGCCTGTTTATTTTTAGAAGGGCAAGCAGATGGGCTCTTAGAAACTTTGGAAAATGAGATGAAAAAAGCCTCTGCTAATCTTGAATTTGAAAGAGCAGCTTTTTATCGAGATAGAATATTTGCCATCAAACGTACATTAGAAAAACAGGCAATGGTTTCTTCTGACTTTGTTAATCAAGATATAATGGGATATTTGTCTTGGCCAGAAAAAGAGAAAAAGATAGAAGTGATTGTATTGCAAGTAAGAAATGGATATTTGCTTGGGGAGAGAAACTATACTCTTTCCCTTTCTATGGCATCTCCTAAAGAGGCTTTTAAAAGATTTTTAGAACAGTATTATTATCGCCAGGATTTTATTCCTTCTGAAATTATTATTCCTTTTTTGCCAGAAGAAAAAAAGGTTTGGGAGGAATGGTTAAGTGAAAAAGCTAATGGAAAAGTAAATATCACTACTCCTCAAACAGAAGAGCATAAAAGACTTTTGACAATGGCAATAGAAAACCTTAAGCATCACCTTAATACAAAATTGATGGAAAAAAGTGTCCTTTTTACTTTAAAATCTATTTTAAATTTGCCTCAAATACCTAAAAGGATTGAATGTTTTGATATCTCAAATATTCAAGGGCAATTTGCTGTTGCCTCTATGGTTGTTTTTATAGATGGAGAACCAGCAAAGGATGAATATCGTCGTTTTAAATTAAAACAAGAAGGCTTTCCCAATGATTATGCTATGATGGAAGAGGTGTTAAGCAGAAGATTTTCAAAGAATGAGACATTACCAGATTTATTATTAATAGATGGAGGTAAAGGGCAATTAAAAATAGCTATTGAAGTACTTAAAAAAAATGGTCTTAATATATCTGTGGCAGCCATTGCTAAAGGAAGAGAAGGAGAAGAAGATAAAATTTATCTACCAGAAAGGAAAAATCCTTTAATGCTTAAATCATATTCACCTGCTTTAAGATTTTTAAAGCATATTCGAGATGAGGCTCATCGGTTCGCAATTAGCTATTATAAAAAACTTCATAGAAAGGAGTTATTGGACTCTGCACTTGAGAATATTCCTGGTCTTGGTCCAAAGAGAAGGGCTTTGTTATGGCAACATTTTAATTCTTTAGAAGAGATAAAAAATGCCTCTCTTGAAACTCTCTGTAAAATAGGATTACCTTATTCTGTAGCAAAGTCTTTAAAAGAGGCATTAACTTAAATAAAACAATGTTTTCAATTTATACATTAGGATTGTGGCTTGGGGTAAGTTTTAGTTTGCCACTAGGAATAATTCATCCAAAAATAAAACATTATATAAAAAATCGTCTTGGACACCATCTTAACTATCCATTTTTTTCTAATCAACCTGTTTGGTTTCATGCCCTTTCTGTTGGTGAAGTGCTTTCAGTAGTACCTTTGGTAAAAGCATTTAAAAAAAGATATTCAGAAATTTCTATTTTTTTTACTGCTAGCACACTTACTGGTCATGAGATGGCTAAAAAACAATTAAAAGATATAGCTGATGCTATAAACTATTTTCCATTAGATTTTCCTAATGTTATAAATCATTATTTAAAACGAATTAATCCAAGGCTTATTATATTCACAGAGACAGATATATGGCCTAATTTTTTAAATATAATGCATAAAAATCATATTCCAACTATACTTATCAGTGCAAGGATATCTGAACGTTCTTATAAGAGATATTGTTTAATAAAAAGTTGGGTTTCTCATGTTATAAATCATCTTGAATTTATAGGGGCACAGAGAGAGGAGGATAAAAGGCGCTTTTTGGGATTAGGTTTTAAAAAAGAAAAAATTAAAGTAATAGGTAGTCTTAAATTTGATTTGCCTTTACCTGATTTGGGTCAAAAAACACTGATAAGAAAAGAATTAAACATTTCCTTAAAACAAACTATCTGGATAGCAGGAAGTACTCATCGGGGTGAAGATGAAATTATTTTAAAAGTTCATCGAGCTCTTTTGTCCCTTTTTCCTAATCTCTGTTTAATTATTGCCCCACGCCATCCAGAAAGGTTTGATGAAGTAACAGCACTTTCTTTAAAAATGGGATTTCGTACTAAACGACGTACAGAAGATAAAAAAGGGGATTATGAAGTAATTGTGCTTGATACTTTAGGAGAATTAGCTAAAGCATATGGTATTTCTCATTTTGCCTTTGTTGGAGGTAGCTTTGTTCCTATAGGTGGGCATAATCCATTAGAAGTAGCAGTTTGGGCAAGACCAGTTATCTTTGGGCCATATATGTTTAATTTCAGTGAGATTGCCAAAATGTTAGTAGAAAACAAAGCAGCTATTGAAGTAAAGGATGAAAAAATGTTATTTCAGGTTTGTCGTTTTCTATTAGAAGATAAATCTGCTGCTGAGATAATAGGAGAGCAGGGTAGAAAATTAGTAACTGCACATCAAGGAGTGATAGAACATTATTTAAAATTAATAGAAAAATGGATTTAAATCGCCTTTTTTATCTGTTTCAAGAAGGCCCTTATACTTTAAAACTTTTTGCCTATGGTTTAAGCACTTTTTATTTTGGTGGTTTAAGATTACATCAATTTCTTTATAAATCAGGATTATTATCTCAAAAAAAATTACCTTCTAAAATAATAAGTATAGGAAATTTATCTGTAGGTGGAAGTGGCAAAACCCCATTTGTTATTTTTTTAGCTAAATTTTTTAAATCCATGGGGGAAAAAGTAATAGTAGTTACACGGGGTTATAAAAGTCAATCAAAATCATTTATAGTTTCTGATGGAAATAAGATTTATCTAACAGCAAAACAAGCTGGTGATGAAAGTTATCTTTTGGCAAGCAATTTAAAAGGAATTCCTGTTTTGAAAGGGAAAAATCGATATAAGGCAATCAAATTGGCTTATAAATATTTTTCTCCTAAAATTGTCATTTTAGATGATGCTTTTCAACACTATGCCTTAAAAAGAGACATTGATATTGTTTTATTAAATGCAAAAAATCCTTTTGGAAATGGCTATTTATTACCAAGAGGTATTTTGCGTGAACCTATATCTGCATTAAAAAGAGCTCATGCAGTAATTATCACAAAGGTAAGGCATGAGAGGGAAATAAAGAAGTTTAGAAATTTTTTAAAAAAGAATTTTTCTCATTTGGCTATTTTTGATGCTTTTTCATATATAAATAAAATTTTCAATCTTAAAGGAGAATCTTTTAGTCCTTTTATGCTTTATAATAAACCTTGCTTAATATTTTGTGGTTTAGCAAATCCAAAAAATTTTTATGAAACTTGTAAAGAGTTAAATATAAAAATAATAAAATTTTTTTCATATCCAGATCATTATTTTTATACAGAAAAAGATATAAAAAATCTTATCAAAATGGCAAAAATTTTTGGTGCAGAAGCATTGGTAACAACAGAAAAGGATGCAGTAAAATTAAAATCATTTAATTTTGATTATCCATTATATTATCTTCAATTAGAGATTAAACTTTATCAAGAAGAAGCATTTAAAAAATGGATAATAAAAAAATTGGCATTTTAGTACGTTCTCCAAATTGGCTCGGTGATGCTGTTATGTGTTTACCTTTTTTAGAAAATTTGCGAGTTATTTATCCAGATGCCTGGATTGGGATATGGTGTTATTCTAATTTAAAGGATTTATTTAAAGCATACCAAGGTGTTGATGAAATCATTATTTTACCTAAAAATAAATTTTTTATTTTAAAACAGCGTTCTAAATTAAAAAAATTATTTTCTATATGTATTCTTTTGCCAAATTCATTTTCTTCTGCTCTTATATCTTTTTTAGCAGGCATTCCAAAAAGAATTGGTTATGACACAGATGGAAGGAGGCTATTTTTAACAAAATCATATCCTGCTCCAAAAGGCATTCATCAAATTGATTATTTTCTCCATCTAATTAAATGTTTAGGATATAATCCAAAACCATTTACTCCTAATTTAAAACCACTACCTGAAGGGGAAAAAGAAAAAGAATTATTAAGGAAAAAATATGGATGGGGAAAGGAATATGTTATTTTTGCACCAGGTGCAGCTTATGGTTTAGCTAAATGTTGGCCACCAATTTATTTTGCAAAATTGGCAGAAAAGATTAAAAAAACAGGCAGAGAAATTATTTTAGTAGGAAGCAAAAAGGACAAAAATGTTACTTCACTTATTTTAAGTTATTTAAGAAATCAAAAAGGCATTTATGATATTACTGGAAAAACAACACTTGCTGGTATTATAAGCATTATAAAAGAAGCTAGTATAGTGATAAGTAACGATTCAGGTCTTATGCATTTAACTGCTGCTTTAAGATGTCCCCAAATTGCCATTTTTGGTCCAACCTCTCCTGCACGCACTAGTCCTTATGGTAACACTACATACATTATTCACCATCCTGTTCCTTGTAGTCCTTGTACTTATCGCCAATGCCCTAAGGATCACATTTGCATGAAACAGATTAGCGTAGATGAGGTATTTAATATTTATCAAAAAATTAAAACTCATAGCTATAATACACCTTAATTCCTTTCTTTCTAGCATACTCATCAACATTTGGCTCACTTATCATGTAAGTTACTATTAATGGAAATATCCTTTCAAACACACCTTCAAGTTTTTTGAGTTTTTTCTTTATGAATTTATTAATATCATTTTTTGAAAGCTGTGCTTTTCCTTCACCAATAATAGTAAATCTTTCACCATCCTTTACAGCTTCACCTATTATGTTTACTTCAATGGGTTTACCATCTTTATCAGTTACATAAGTTCTTTTAAGTTTCCCTATAATCTCAAGACCAAAGTCCTGTTTAAGAAGTTTCGGAAGTGCTTTAAAGGCATCGTCTTCAAGTCTGTAACCAACTGTTATAGAAAGTCCACCAAGTTGTTTTCTTGTTTCTTTATGTTCAACTATAAGTTTTTGAAGTTCTTCTTCAGTTCTTTTTTGCGCTTCAGCAAGCTCTTCAACACGTTTTTCAGTTCTTTTTTGTGCTTCAGCCAATTCTTCAATACGTTCTTCTGTTCTTTTTTGCGCCTCAGCTAATTCCTCAACACGTTCTTCAGTTCTTTTCTGTGCTTCAGCCAATTCTTCAACACGTTCTTCTGTCCTCTTTTGTGCCTCAGCTAATTCTTCAACACGTTTTTCGGTTCTTTTCTGTGCCTCTGCAAGTTCTTTTTGTGCTTTTGCTAAATCTTTTACAATTTCCTTAAGTTCATTAAAATCTTTTGCCTTTACAAGTTCATCTGTAATATCATAAAGTACTTCTGCTAAAAGTGTAGCCTGTTTTTCTGAAAATCCCTTTCTTAATCTTTCCTTAAGTTCATTTTGTTTAAACATTTAATTCCCCTTTTTAACTTTATTTTTATCAAAATTTTAATCTATTTGCAAAAAATTAGTGCTCTTGACATCTCTTTTTTCTCCTTGCATTATAGAAAAAATGCTTTATTCTAGAAGAGATTTTTTAAAATGCACTTTTTGCTTCCTTGCATCTTTTTTTTCTGATTCTTGGGCAAAAACTATTTATTTTAGAAAAGGACTTATTAAGACTAAAGTTTCGCCGTATTTTAAAAAGCTAGACAATAAATCCATAATGTGCACTTTATGCCCCAGGTTTTGTGTTGTTGCTGATGGGAAAAGAGGTTATTGCGAAGTAAGAGAGAATAGGGGAGGTATTTATTATAGTCTGGTTTATGGAAATCCCTGTGCTGTCCATATTGATCCAATTGAGAAAAAACCATTCTTTCATGTACTTCCTGGAACTAGTGCTTTTTCTATTGCTACAGCAGGTTGTAACTTTGATTGCAAATTCTGTCAGAATTGGGAAATTTCTCAGGCTAGACCAGAAGAGACATTCAATTATGATTTACCTCCTGAAGAAGTAGTTGCTTTAGCAAAAATCTATAAGTGTTCTTCTATTGCTTCTACCTATGTTGAACCAATGATTTTTTATGAATACATGTATGATATTGGGCGCCTTTTAAAAGAAGAGGATATTCTTAATACTTGCCATTCTAATGGCTTTATTAATCCAGAACCATTAAGGGCATTATGTAAATATTTAGATGCTGCTTGTATTGATCTTAAAGGTTTTAGTGAAAAATTTTATGAAGAACTAACAGAAGGTAAATTAGCTCCAGTACTTAGGACATTAAAAATTTTAAGAAAAGAAGGTGTACATACTGAGATTGTTAACTTAATAGTGCCCACAAAAAATGATGATTTTAAAATGATAAAAGAAATGGTAGAATGGATTAAAACAGAATTAGGAAATGATGTTCCTTTACATTTTACTCGTTTTTACCCTAGATATAAATTAAATAATCTTCCTCCTACACCAATAGATACTTTAGAAAAAGCAAGAAGCATAGCTTTAAAGGCTGGTTTAAAATATGTTTATATAGGAAATGTGCCTGGTCATCCTGCAGAAAATACTTATTGTCCTAGGTGTGATGAAGTGCTTATTAGGCGTATAGGATATAGAATTGAAGCTATTTATCTTAAAGATGGTAAATGTGGCTATTGTGGATTTCCTATACCAGGTATTTGGTCAAAAAAGAAGCAAAAACAGGGCAAGCAAGTTTAAAGATATGAGTATAATAAGACTATTAGGTATACCTAAAATAGGTATAATTATAAGACTTGTTCCCAATGCTCCTAAAGCAGAACCAAAAAGGTCAATACCATAAAAAATAGAAGCCACTTTTTTGATTTCTTCACCTGCCTGACGATATGTTTCAGCTGCAGTGAGAAACTGCATACCACCTAAAATGCCAGCCAAAAGTAAAAGACTCGGAAAAAGTAAATGGATTAAAATAGGATATTGTAAAACTTTCATATTATTAAGAAAATAAACAATACCTAATTCTATAAAACAAATTATGCATAAGCCTGCTTGTAGGTATAAGAGAAATTTTTTTGGTTTACTGGGAGGATAAGAGCGAATAATAAAACTTCCAAAAGTAAGTCCTAACATAAAGGCAGTAATGAGGATAGCAAGTTCATGATAAACATAACCATAAAATACTTGAAAGCTAATAAAAACTATAATTTCTAAGCTCATTTCAGTAAATCCTGTTATAAAAACAGCATTAAATAAAGGTAGGTTTAAATATCTTTTAGAAAATATAAAAATTAATATACCTAGAGCAATTATGAAGAACAAACAATAAGTTAAAGATAGATGTCTTAATTTTAAGACTGTTTTTCTTATAGCCGGAAAATGAGTAGTACTCCATAACACCATTCCGTAAAAATAACATCTTGGTTTTAAATCTGTATTTAAATCAAAAATCTTTGTTTCTTCTAAAATAGATTTAAAAAAGGCGAGTTTTAAAGGGGAGAGGTCAAATTTGAGATAATATTCTTGAACGTATTTGAGATTAAGCTTTCGTTCTTTTATACGTTCAAAAAGTACTTCCATATTAGGTGTTAAAGTATTTTTTGAAGGGCTAGCTAAAAAATAAGCCTTTTCACCTGGCAAAGCTAATACTTCTTTAAAAACTGTTTTAAGTGTAAAATATATACTTCTTAAAAAGTCTGCTAATACCAATCCAATCATATCTGGGGCAGAAGAGACACTGAGACAGAAGATTCCATTTTTATCTAAAATATTTTTTACTTCTTTAAAGAAATCTTGAGTATAAAAACGATTGAGTTGTGCAGTTACTGGATCACCTAAGTGAAGAATAATAACGTCAAATTTTTTTGTAATATTTTTTATAAATAATCGCCCATCTTGATGAAATACATTTACACGCTTGTCTTTTAAAGCATTTTTAATCTCATTAGGCAAATATCTTTTACTTAATTTAATTAAATATGGATCAAGTTCTACATAAATAATATTTTTTATTGATGGATGTTTTAAAATTTCATTCAAACAACCTGAGACTCCTCCTCCAATTAAAAGCACAGATTTGGGTTTGGGATGTTCCAATAAAGCGAGATGAACAGCATATTCAGTTGTAGCTGGGTCAGGATAAGTAAAGGCATAAAGACCACTTTCATAAACAATAATTTGATTCTGTGTTTTTAAAAATGTCAAATGCCCATATATTGTATCTTTAGATACAATTACTTTATAAGGTTGCCATTGCCACTGTCGACTCTTTTTTTCAAGCCACTGCCAATTGATTAAACTGATAAAAATTAAACAAAGAATAAGAAAATTTAAAACTTTTAATATTTTAGAAAATCTTTGGCCATAAAACCAACTATAAGTAGCAATTAATAAAGAAAGATAAAGAGCAATTTTAAGAATAGGTATTTTAGGACATAAAAAGAAATAAAAGAGGATACCTCCTATTCCTGCTCCAATAGCTTCTTTTAAATAAACCTGAGTAATAACTTGATTTTGAGAGAATTTTCTTAAAACTTCACATCCTAAAGTAAAAAGGGCTCCAATAAAAAAAGCATAAGGTAAAAGAATGAGAAAAGAGACTATTAATGATTCAAGCACAGAGTTTATTTCACCTAATCCTAAAATAGGTTTAATTAAACGACAAAGAATAAGACAGCCTGGTAAAGTTAAAGAAATAATTGAAAAGAAGAAAAAGAAAAAAATTTTTTCTTTTTTTATCCATCTAGCTATAAAACTTCCTAATCCTGTCCACAATAGCCAACTAGCTAAGGCAATACCAGCAGTAATTTCATTACCAGATAAAAGAACCATTAATTCCCTTAAAAACAGAATTTGTCCTAAAGTGGCAGCCAGACCTAAAAGGATAAATGCACTACCTAAAGGCATATTCAGACAATACCCTAGGCTTGAAAAAGAGACAAGATGATTCATTAATAAAAAACGCTTGACTAATTTTTAAAACTAATGTTAGATAAGCTGAAAAAAGAAAGGGAGGGAATCAATATGTCTGATGTAAAAACCTGGGATTGGGAAACCAGGGAAAAACTTGTCACAAATGTGAATGAATGGATAATGAAATTTCCTCAAGTACATGAATTTGTAGTAAGTGAAGATGGTGAAAAAATTGCGGCAGTAGTAAAGACAGAAAATGAAACCTATACTGTTTGTGTTAATGGTGAAACATGGGAAAGTGAATTTGACAAAGCTTGGTCATTAAAATTTGCTCCTGATGGTCGTCTTGTGGTTATAGTTTCTGAAATGGGTGAGTGGACAGTGGCTGTAGATGGTCAGACATGGGAAGATAAATTTGAATATGTTTGGGATTTAAAATTTAGTCCTAATGGTAAAAAAATAGGGGTTAAAGTGAGACAAGGAGGTCTTTACAAAGTATGTATAGATGGTCAAAGTTGGGAAAATGGTTTTTTTGATATGAGAGAATTTATTTTTAGTCCGGATGGACGAAAAGTGGCAGCTACGGTACAAGTAGAAGCTATGCCTGAAGGAGATATTTTTAAATTTGCAGAAGGTCTTTGGACAGTGGCTGTGGACGGGAAGCCTTGGTCTAAAAGGTTTATGAATGTTTGGGGTATTGATTTTAGTTTTGATGCCAATCTTATAGCTGCAGAAGTAAGATTTGACCCTGAAAGATATACCATTGCTATAAATGAAAAAACATGGCCAGAGACTTATAGTTGGGTTTGGGCACCTGTTTTTAAACCTAATAGTACAAAAGTAGTAGCACCAGTAAAAAAGGAAAAGTGGTTTTTGGCTATGGATGGAGAGATCATTTGGCCAAAAGGATTTAGACAAATCTTTTATCCTGTTTTTAGTCCTGATGAAATTTCTATTGCTGCAGTAGTTGCCCTTAAAAATGGAAAATGGACAGTAGCTGTAGATGGTAAACCCTGGAATATTGCAGTAGATTCAGCTGTTTTAAAACCAGTTTTTAGTCCTGATGGTGAAAGAATAGCAGCCATAGTCAAAATAGATGAACCTGCTTATGATTTAAAGCCTTATCCAGTTTATAATATTGCAGTAAATGACCATATCTGGCCAGAATGGTTTGATATGGTTTGGGATCCTGTTTTTAGCCCTGATGGTGAAAAATTAGCTGCAAAAGTAGAAAAAAATGGTAAATATACAATTGTAATTGAAGGAAAGGTGTGGGGGAAAGAATTTGATGCCCTTTGGCCGCCTGTATTTAGTCCTGATGGCGAGAAAATATTGGTAAGATGTATTGAGGGTGGAAAGTATTATCGACGTATTGTTCCAGTAAGTCGTATATTAGGTTAAAATTTTATTGACAATAAATATGCTCAATGCTAAATACTTTTGTAACAAAGGAGGATAAAGATGTATGAATTTGTACGTGGCCCACTTTTATGGTTTTCTTTTGCTGTGTTTATTTTAGGAAGTATAGGGAAAATTTTATACATTTGTTGGTTAAATTACAAAAAGGATCAAACTATTTATGATTATTTTAGTATAAAGTATGGCTTACGTTCTATAATTCATTGGATTATCCCTTTTGGTAGTTTAAATATGCGCCAAAGACCTATCCATACTATTGTTTCTTGGTCATTTCATTTTTGTCTTTTAGTTGTTCCTATTTTCCTTATGGCTCATAATGTGCTTTGGTATGAGTCCTTTCGTATAAGTTGGTGGACTTTACCAGATCAATTAGCAGATATTATGACACTTATTGTTATTGGCGCTTGTGTATTTTTCTTTGTAAGAAGAAAAGTTTTGCCAGAGGTAAAATATGTTACATTTACTTCTGATTATGTTTTATTAGTCATTGCGGCTTTACCATTTATTACTGGTTTTTTAGCTTATCATCAATGGCTTTTACCTTATAAGGTGATGATAATTTTACATATTTTGAGTGGGGAATTGATGCTTATTGCTATTCCATTTACTAGACTTGATCACATGTTAACTTTTTGGCTAACAAGAAGTTATATGGGTTCAGAATTTGGTGGAGTACGTCATGTAAAAGATTATTAATTTTTAGGAGGTTAAGCTATGATAGAATTAGTTAGAGATTGGGATAAATGGCAAGTTAAAGATATTGGTTTAGATGAGCCTGTAAAAAAATTAACACCAGAAAGAATAGAAGAGGTAATTAATCGGATATTAAAACAAGAAGGTTGGGCTAGGATTAAAATGTATGTAGACACCTGCATCCACTGTGGTTTATGTTCTAACGCATGTCATCATTATCTTTCTAATGATTGTCATCCTCATTTTGCTCCGGTAGGGAAGATAAAGGATACTCTTTGGATAATGTTACAAAAAAAAGGCAAAGTGAGTCCTGAATTTATGAAACATGTAGCTGAAACTGTTTATACAGAATGCAATGTTTGTATGCGCTGTTCACAATACTGTCCTTTTGGGATAGACATAGCCTATCTGATAAGTGTTGTTAGAAGAATTTGCCATTTTCTTGGTCTTGTACCTCAATATTTGCAAGATACAGTAAATAGTCATGCTGTAACCATGAATCAGATGTGGGTAAAGCAGGATGAATGGATAGATACATTACAATGGCAGGAAGAAGAATGGCAGGGTGAGATTCCAAGTGTTCGGATACCAATAGATAAAGAAGGTGCAGATGTAATGTATTCTGTTATTGGACCTGAGCCCAAAATACTTGCTCAATTAATTGGAAATGCAGCAGTCATTATGACAGTAGCAGGAATTGATTGGACCATGCCATCTTTTGATGGCTGGGACAATAGTGATATGGCTATGTATTCAGGTGATTGGGAAGTAATGGGAAGAGTAAAAAAGGCACATTTTGAAGCAGCTATGCGTCTTAAATGTAAAAAGATTGTTATGGGTGAATGTGGACATGCCTTTAGGTCAGTTTATGATAGAGGTAATAGAATATTGGGATGGAAAATGCATCCTATCCCCATTATCCATGCTGTTCAATTTTATTATGAATTGATAAGAGACGGAAAGCTTAAAATAGCAAGAAAAATAAAAGAGCCAGTAACCTTGCATGATCCTTGCAATATTATAAGAGGTAGAGGTTTAGGTGAAATGGCTCGTTATGTAATGAGAGCAATTTGTGAAGACTTTAGAGATATGTGGCCAAATAAAGAATATAATTATTGTTGTAATGCAGGAGGAGATACTATCAATTGCGGTCCGCCTTGGAAGAAAAAACGTTGTGATAGCAACAAAGTAAAGGCAGAACAATTAAAAGCAACAGGGGCAAAGATTGTTGTTACTCCATGTCATAATTGCCATAGTGGTATGGAAGATATTGTTCATTATTATAATTTAGGTATGGAAGTTAAATTTATTAATGAATTGTTAATTGAATGTATTGAAATTCCAGAAAATTTAAAGGCATAACATATTAAGGAGGGAAAGTTATGAGAAAATGGATGGTGTTTTTTTGTATTTTGAGTATGGTATTGATAATAGGTTATCTTTATGCTCAAGATGAAGAGATGGTTATTGCTCATAAAGAGGTATTTCAACGTTTAGAGAGAGCACCAGTGATTTTTACTCATGAAAAGCATGTTGAAGAATTAGGTGGTGATGAAGCATGTAAAGAATGTCATCACATTTACAGTGAAGAAGAAGGCAAATTAGTTTATGAGGAAGGTGAAGAAGTTGGTTGTACAGAATGCCATGGTTTTAAAGATGAAAAAAGAGAAGATGGAGGTAAAACTCCATCTTTAATGAACGCATATCATATAAATTGTGTTGGTTGTCATAGAAAGTTGGCTAAGGCAAATAAAAAGACAGGACCTGCTACTTGTGGTGAATGTCATATAAAGAAAAATTGGAAATTAATAGAAGAAGAGGTTGAGGAAGAGGCTACTCACGCTGAAGAAGCACATCATCATTAAATTTAAAAATTTTTCTTGACACTGAGATGACAGAGTGCTATAAGGCATTTTAAAATCTAAGAAGTGAGATGGCCTATGAAAACAGGGACGATAAAAGGTGGGATTAGGTTTCAGATACCAAAAATTGATATGCTAACAGAAAAGTTGGCAGTACCTAAAAAAATAGTAATTCCTTTAAAACAACATGAAGGCCCTCCCTGTAAGGCTTTTGTAAAAAAAGGACAGGAAGTAAAAATTGGTGATCTGATTGGTGAAAGTAAAAGTGAGAGAAGTGCTCCGATTTATGCAACTGTTTCTGGTAAAGTTGTAGATTTACCAAAGAGGTTTCCTGATATTAGAGGTGGTTACATTCCAGCAGTAGTTATTGAATCTGATGGTAAAGAAGAGTGGGCATCTTTAGAAAAAACAACAGATGTTTTTAAAGCTATTGAATTGTTTGGCATAGTAGATGGTGGAATAGATGCTATTCCCCTTTCTACAAAATTGAATTTTGCTAAAAGTAAAAATGTAAGGGAACTTATTATTAATGGGGTAGATTTAGAACCTGGTGTTTCTGTCCGTTATAAATTAGTTGTTGAAAAAAGAGAGGCATTAGCAGAAGGTATTAAGACACTTAAAAATGTTTTAGGTGCAACTGCAGCTTATCTTGCCATTGAAGATACAAATACTGTTGCTCAAAGTGAGCTTCCTGGAATTTTATCTGGAGTAGCTGAATTAGTATTATTAAAATCTAAATTCCCGCAGGGCTTAGACAAATTTGTAGTCAAGGCAATAACTGGCAAAGAACCTCCTTCACCTCATGGGACACCAGAAGATGTAGGAGTATGTGTAATTGGAGCAGAAACAGCAATAGCTGTTTCTGAAGCTGTCAAAAATGCAAAACCAGTTATTGATCAATTTATTACTGTTTATGGAGCAGTAAGTAAACCAAAGAATTTGCAGGTAAGGATTGGTACTCCTTTAAAGGATGTTCTTTCTTATTGTGGGGCAAATGGAGATGTTGCAAAGGTAATTGTAGGTGGCCCAATGATGGGTTTAGCCCAATATTCATTGGAAACCCCAGTAACAAAGGAAATAACTGCAATATATGTACAAAAGGAATCTGATTTAGTTACTATTTCTGATCAAAAGTGCATTAATTGCGGTTGGTGTGTAAAAGTCTGTCCAATGGGACTTTTGCCTAATGTAATTGCCTCTTTTTGTGAAGTAGATATGTTTGAAGAGGCAGAAAGTTATAATCTTTCTTATTGTATAGAATGTGGCTGTTGTGCGTATGTTTGTCCAGCCAAGATTCCTTTAGTACATTGGATTAAATATGGAAAATCACAATTAAAGAGAGAAGAACAATGAGGGAAGAAGGACTTATTGTTTCGGTAGGACCCCATATTCAGGGTAAAGAGTCTATTAAAAGTATGATGTTAGGATTTATTATTGCTCTTATTCCAGCGGCAATAGCAGGAGTATATTATTTTGGGATAAGAGCCCTTGAAGTAGTCCTGATAGCTGTAATATCGTCAGTAGTAATTGAAGCAGCACTTCAAAAAATTATGCGCAGAGAAGTAACAGTTACTAAAGATGGTCATGCCATTTTAATAGGGTTAATTTTTGGTCTTATTCTTCCTGCGCATATTCCTTGGTGGGCTATAGTAGTAGGTGTATTTACAGGTCTATTAGTAGGTAAGCATGTCTATGGTGGTCTTGGAAGCAATCCTTTTAATCCTATTTTAGTAGGTTGGGCTTCTTTAAAACTTGGTTTCATGAGTCATATGGATATATCTGGTAGTATTTTAGGTATAACAAAATTTGAAGGCATGACTGCATTAGTAGAAGATTATAGTTATTTTAGCGAAGGCTATGGTATTGAAAGTTGGAGTGGTTTAGGTGGAAAAATTAAACTTCTTATTCATGTATTAATAGGTTGGAAACCATTGCCAGGGGAGGAATTAATTGGGTGTGTAGGTCAGATATGTGCCTTAGCAATAATTATTGGAGTTATATATCTATTTTGGAAAAAATACATTAGTTGGCATGCACCTGTAGGTTTTTTGGCTGCAGTATTACTTTTCTCTATTTTATTTGGTGAAAAAGATTATCTTTATCCTTATGTTTTAGTTCAGTTATTAAGTGGTGGTACTTTATTAGCTGCCTTTTTTATAATTACAGATCCCACTACTACTCCGGTTACATCTATAGGAATGTTGGTTTTTGGAGCAATGGCGGGCATTATTACAATGATTGGTAGACTTTGGGGGAGCTGGGTAGATCCAATTTGGTTTTCTATATTAGTAGTAAATGGTTTTACACCTTTAATTGATAGATTAATAAAACCAAGGCCTTTTGGGAGGGTAAAGAGCAGTGCGTGATATTGTAAAACTAATTGTGGTTTTAACAGCTTTTTGTGTAGCTTCAGCATTTTCTTTAGCTTTTGTTAGGGAGGCAACAAAAGAAAGGATAGAGTATCAAAAATTGAAAATATTAGTGGCGCCTGCTGTAAAAGCAGTATTCCCTGCTTTTGATAATGATCCTATTTTAGAAAGAGTGAAAGTAAAACTTAGTGAAAAAGAAATAATTAATGTATTTCCAGCTAAAAAAGGAGGTAGCTTAATAGGGATTGCTTATGAGGGTATAGGCTCAGGGCATGGAGGAGATGTAGAAGTATTAGTAGGAATAGATTTAGATGGGAAAATATTAGGAGTAAAAGTAGTAAAACATGGTGAGACTCCTGGTATTGGTACAAAAGCTACAGATTCAAAAGAATTTTTGGATCAATTTAAAGGAAAGGGTGTAGGAAGCAAACTTACTCTTACTGCAGCAGGAGGAGAGATTGAGGCTGTAAGTGGAGCGACAGAAACTTCTACAGCCATAACTGAAGCAGTAAGAAAGGCAATAGAAGTATTTCCAAAAGTAAAAGAACAGGTAATAGGGGGATAAAATGGATGGAAGCAGATTAGTAAAAGAATTTACTAAAGGATTATGGAAAGAGATTCCCCCATTTCGTTTTGTATTAGGTTTATGTCCTACTTTGGCTTGTACAACCACTGTAAGAGATGGTTTTGGTATGGGTCTTTGTCTCACATTTGTGCTTGTTTGTTCTAATATCCTTATTTCTTTATTAAGAAAAGTAATTCCTAGTCAAGTAAGAATTCCCTGTTTTATTGTTGTTGTAGCAACATTTGTAATTATTGTAGAGTTAGTTACTCAAGCCTATTTTTATTCCTTATATATGGCTTTAGGTATATTCATTCCACTTATTGTAGTAAACTGTATTCCTTTAGGTAGGGCTGAGGCATTTGCTTCTAAAAATGAAGTTATTTATTCATTGGCAGATGGTTTAGGTATGGGTTTGGGATTTACTTTTTCCCTTACTGCTTTAGCCATATTTAGAGAGGTACTTGGCAAAGGAACATTTTTGTATCATCATATTATGTGGTCTGGTTTTGAACCTTTTGCCTTTCTACAAAAGCCACCAGGTGCATTTGTTTGTTTAGGACTTATGTTAGGTATTATGAATCTTATAGGTAGTGGAGAAAAATAAAAAGGAGTAAGCTATGGAGCAAGAAGTTTGGACATTTTCAGATTACATTATGTTAGTTGTATCTGGAGTATTGGTAAACAATATTCTTCTAATCAGATTCTTAGGTAACTGTCCATTTTTGGGTGTTTCAAAAAAGATGGATACTGCTGTTGGTATGACATTTGGCGTTATATTTGTTTTAACTTGTACTGGCCCTATTACATGGTTTGTAGAGCATTATCTTTTAGAAAAGTTTGATATTGTTTATCTTGAAACATTGGCATTTATTTTAACAATTGCTGTTTTTGTCCAATTGGTAGAAATGGTGATAAAAAAGGTAAGTCCTGCTCTTTATAGAGGATTAGGTATTTATCTTCCTCTTATCACTACAAACTGTTGTATTTTAGGTACATGTTTCTACAATATTAGATTTAAGTTTGGTTTTATGCCCACAGTTGTTTTCTCCTTTGCTTCAGCTTTAGGTTTTGGTTTGGCTCTTATTATCATGGCAGGTATTAGAGAAAGATTTCATTACGCTAGGATACCAAAGTGTTTTCAAGATACAAGTATTGGTTTGATTACAGCAGGACTAATAGGACTTTCATTCTTTGCTTTTGCAGGATTAGCTAAATAATTAAAAGAGGTTGTAAATATGGAGGTATTAAGTGCAACCATTTATCCAATGTTAGTAATGGGGGGATTAGCTGCTATTTATGCACTTGGTTTAGGTATTGCTTCAAAGGTATTTTATGTATATGTGGATCCACGTATAGGACAAGTAGAGGAGTTGTTAGGAGGGGCAAATTGTGGTGGTTGTGGTTATGCAGGTTGCTCAGATTGTGCAGCAGCAATTGTAGAAGGTAAAGCACCAGTTAATGCTTGTGTAGCTGTTGGTCCTGATAAATGGGAGGCAATAGCTAAAATTTTGGGAAAAACTGTTGAAGCAGGTGAAAGAAAAGTGGCATATATTATGTGTCGTGGTGATAGACAAAAAGCAAAAAGGCGCTTTCAATATATGGGGATTGAGGATTGTCGTGCTGCTGCATTAGTGTCAGGTGGAGATAAAGAATGTCAATATGGATGCTTAGGTTTAGGTACATGTGTAAAGAATTGTCCATTTGGTGCTTTAAGCATGGGTGAAAATGGTATTCCAGTAGTAGATCGAGACAAATGTACAGGTTGTGGTACATGTACAAGGGTATGTCCAAGAGGAGTACCTAAGTTAATACCAGAATCCCAAAAAATAGCTACTGTATGTAATTCCCATGATGGCCCTCCAATTGTAAAGAAACTTTGTGAAGTAGGATGTTTAGGTTGTGGTGTATGTAAAAAAGTTTGTCCAGAAAAGGCAATCACAATTGAAAATAATCTTTCAGTGGTTGATCCAAGTAAATGCACATTGTGTGGAAAATGCATAGAAAAATGTCCAACTGGTGCTATTCAACAAATATTGCCTGCATAAATTAGGAGTTTATTATGCCCCAAAAAATATTAGTGGCTATTGATGGTTCAGAACCTTCTATGAAGGCAGTAAGATATGTAGGTGAGACATTAGGGTGCAAGGATACAAAAATAACTTTATTTTCAGTTTTACCTGAGATGCCTAAAGAATTGGATGATTTATTAGGTCCAGATTATGTAAGTGTTGTGCCTCATATAAAGGAAAGGTTAGGTGATTTAGAACAAATAAGGTTAAAACAAGAAGAAGAAATGAAAAAGGCTTTGGAAAAAGCTAAAGACTTACTTAAAGAAATTGGTGTTCCAGAAAAAAATATAGAAATAGCAGTTAGGAGAAAAAAAGAAGGTATTGCTAAAGATATTTTACGTGAAGTTGAAAGTGGGGGTTATGATACAGTTGTTGTTGGTAGGCGGGGTATAACAGGGGCATTTTTCTTTGGTAGTGTTTCAGATAAGGTTGTAAAATATGCACATAACTGTGCAGTTTGGGTCATAGATTAATATGGAAATAAAAAAAGAAAGAGGAGTTGTTGTCAGTATTTCAGGGGAAAAGGCTAAAATAAAATTAAAGAGAAGTATGGCTTGTGAAGGATGTCCAGGTGAAGGTTTATGTAGCATGTTAAGCAAAAGATATATGATGCTTGAAGCAGAAAATCCTATTGGTGCTATTCCTGGTCAAGAAGTAATTGTTTCCATACAAGCAGAAAGAGAGTTAAAAGCATCTTTTATTATATATGCTATTCCTACAATAAGTTTATTTATAGGTGGATTTTTAGGACACTATTTAAAATTATGGGGAAATGCTGATGCTTCTGCTGCACTTTTTTCTATAATATTTTTGGCTTTATCATTTTTAGGAATTAAAGAATATAGCAAAAAGTTTTCTTTTAGACCTGTAATTACAAAAATTTTGGCAAAATAACGGGAGGGAGTAATGAAAGAATATCTAAAGGATTTAAATAATTATTTAGATAGAAGGCATTTTTTAAAAACTTTAGGTATATTAAGTATAAGTCTTTTTGTACCTAAATCTTTTTCAGCCCCTTTAGAAATCATAAAGTTCAATAAAAAACTCTATAAATTAGAGGAGACACAAGCTTTAATGGGTACTTTTGTGACAATTACTGTTCTTGATCCCTCCCGTACAAAAGCTGAAGAAGCTATTGCAAAGGGATTTAATGAAATAAAAAGATTAATTAATATATTTAATCGTTTTTCTGATGGTACGGTTGTTAGTGAATTAAATAAAAAAGGTATTGTTAAATATATACCAACTGAGATGAAAACAGTTATAGAAAAATCTTTTCATTATTATAATCTTACTTATGGCAATTTTGATATTACAGTTAAGCCTTTAGTAGATTTATTTAAAGAAACATTTGCATCTACTGGTAATCCTCCAAGTTTAAAACAGGTTAAAGATGCTTTAAATTTAATAGGAATGGAAAAAATTTCTTATCGTGATAAAGAGATAAAATTTCTTAAAACAGGGATGGGTATTACTTTAGATGGTATTGCAAAGGGTTATATTGTGGATAGGGTAGCATTATTGATGAAAAAATTAAAGGTCACTCATGCCCTTATTAATGCAGGTGGTGATATTAGAGCAGTAGGTAAAAAGAGTTGGCGGATTGCCATTCGTGATCCATTTGATCATCAAAAATATGTAGATATAATTGAGCTTAAAGAAAATGCTATTGCTACCTCTGGAAATTATGAAGTATATTTTGATAGGGAAAAGATTTATCATCATATTGTTAATCCTCACACAGGTTATTCTCCTACAAAAGTTGTAAGTGTAAGCATTGTAGCAAAAAGTACCATTGAGGCTGATGCACTTTCAACAGCAGTATCGGTTTTTGGCCCTATAAAGGGAAAACACTTTATAGAAAAATTACCTAACATTGAAGGGCTAATTATTACCAAAAATAATTTAAAACTATATAGTCGTGGTTGGAAATCATATGCTTAAATGGAGGAAAAAATGGCTTTTATTGTTACTTATATAATACTTTTGCTATTTTGGATTTCTATTTCTGGTCATTTTGATGTATGGCATTTTGGTTGGGGAATTATTTGCTGTGGTTTAGTAGCTTATCTTTCAAATGATTTACTATTTAAAGACATTAGGTCAAAAGACAAACCAAAAGAAGTGATTAACTTTATATTCTATATACCTTGGCTTCTATATCAAATTATATTGGCTAATATTCATGTTGCTAAACTTGCTTTACATCCAAAAATGCACGAATTGATTGATCCACATATAATTAAATTTAAGACAAAATTGAAAAAGGAACTTGCCCAAGTAACATTTGCCAATTCTATTACCCTTACACCTGGAACTATTACAATTCTTATAAAAGATGGATATTTTTATGTCCATGGTATTGACAGGGCTGTGCAAGAGGAGCTTCCAGGAGAAATGGAAGAGAGGATAGCTAGAGTATATCTGGAGGAATAGAATGGAATCATTCTTTATTGGTGTAGGAATATATTTGGGAGTTTTAATCTTTATTTGTTTCTATCGTATTGCTTTTGGTCCTACTGTTTATGACAGAGTTATTAGTGTTAGTTTTATTGGTACTATGACAGTGGTTTTGCTTGTTCTTATGGGTTTTATCTTTAAGAGAATAGATATGTTTGTAGATATTTCACTTATGTATGCTCTTTTG
Organism: Candidatus Desulfofervidus auxilii; assembly: GCA_030262725.1. Taxonomy (NCBI): domain Bacteria; kingdom Pseudomonadati; phylum Thermodesulfobacteriota; class Candidatus Desulfofervidia; order Candidatus Desulfofervidales; family Candidatus Desulfofervidaceae; genus Candidatus Desulfofervidus; species Candidatus Desulfofervidus auxilii. Next base: position 75,522 of record JAJSZS010000008.1, read on the forward strand.
AATTTTATTGGAACTTTGGTCTTTGCTAAGTATTTTGTCAAAAAGAAGGGGGCTAAATAAATGGAATTAATTGTTAAAATTCTATTAATACTAAGTTTATTTTTCTTTACAACAGCAACAATTGGTTTTTTACGTTTTCCAGATTTTTACTCTCGTATGCATGCTACAGGTAAAGGTGATACATTAGGCATTCTTTTAGCCTTATTGGGTCTTGCTATTTATCATCTAGAACATGATTTTTCTTGGCCAGGTATAGTTATAGCTATAAAACTTATTTTTATTGCTGTTTTTTGGTTCCTTGGTGGCCCAACGGCTACCCATGCTTTATTACGTTCAGCTTTTGATACTGGAATAATGCCTTGGACAAAAGATGGAAGGCCTGTTATTGAATGGCCACCAAAAAGGGGGAGATAATGATTTGGCAATTTGATTTAGTGTTGTTAATTTTAGCTGTTTTAGCAGCCATAGCTGCTATTGAAGTGAGAGATCTCTTCGCAGCTGCTGTTTTTCTTGGTGTGTTTAGTTTTATCATGTGTATGGTTTGGACAGAGATGGGCTCAGTAGATGTTGCTTTTACAGAAGCAGCAGTAGGAGCAGGAGTAAGTACTGCCTTTTTTATTGCTGCTGTTTATAAAACTACAAGGAGGACAAAAGATTGATTAAAAAAATTGTTTCCATTTTAATTGCTATTTTAGCTACATCTGCCTTATTAGTAGGAGTAAAGGATTTTCCTAATTGGGCAGACCCAAATCAACCTGCATCAGTGCATGTTTCACCTCGTTATATTGAAAAAACAGTTGAAGAGACAGCTGTGCCAAATATAGTGACTGCAGTTCTCGCTGATTACAGAGGCTATGATACCATGTTTGAAACAGCAGTAATTTTTACTGCAGGTGTGGCAGTAATGATGCTTTTAAGGAGGCCATATAAAAAATGATTAGTAGATGGGAAGATATAATTATTGAAACCCTTTCCCGTTTTCTGATCCCATTTATGCAAACTTATAGTCTTTATGTGCTTGCGCATGGTCATGGCAGTCCAGGTGGAGGTTTTCAGGGAGGATGTATTTTTGCTGCCTCCTTTGTACTTATGGTTATTGCCTATGATATATTTGAAGCAAAAAAGCGCTTTTCAGAAAAAATAAATGGTGTATTTTGTGCCCTTGGGGTGTTCATTTATGCAGGAATTGGCTGGCTTTGTCTCCTTTTAGGTGGAAACTTTTTAGATTATGGAAAACTAAGTAAAATTCTTCCTACTGATCCTATTATGGCTAGATATTATGGTATGGCTGGTATTGAAACAGGTGTGCAGATTACTGTAATGGCAATTATGGTTTCTATATTTCTTGATTTAGTTACAGCAGGGAGGCATGAAGAGGCTATGGAGGAAGAGGATGTGGGAAGTGATTCTAAGTAAATATAACTATTGGATTTATGCATTTATGCTTATGATTGGCTTTTATGCTATGATGGCTAAAAATAATCTTTTAAAAAAGCTCATTGGTATGAATATCTTCCAATGGGCTTTAATCTTTTACTTTATTTCTATTGGTGCAAAAAAAGGTGGAACTGTTCCAATTATTCCTGAACATGGACATGGTGAACATCACTTGGTTGTTCATGCAATTGATTATATAAATCCCTTGCCACATGTCCTCATGCTGACAGCTATTGTTGTTGGTGTGGCCACAACAGGTATTGCCCTTGCTTTGCTAATCATGATTTATAGAAGATATGGTACTTTAGAAGAAGATGAAATTATAGAGGAGTTGAAAAAGTGATTGAACAATTCCCAGCTCTAATCGTTGTTACACCTTTAATTATGTCTTTTATTCTTTTTGCTGTTAGTTGGTGGAATAAAAGACTATGTTTTCCTATCCTTATTCTTACTCTTTCTGCCTGTATAGTTTTTGCTATTGGTATCCTTGATACTGTAATAAAACAAGGTAAACCTATTCATTATTATCTTGGTGGTTGGGATCCCCCTTGGGGTATTGAATATGTAATAGATCATTTAAATGCATTAGTATTGGTGGCTGTAGCTGTTGTAGCTTGGTTGGTTGCTATTTATTCCAAAAGTGCTGTAGAAAAAGAATTACATGAATCAAAACTGCCTCAATTTTATACTCTTTTTCTTCTTCAAGTAACAGGGCTTTTTGGTATTACTGCCACTGGTGATATGTTTAACCTCTATGTACTTTTAGAAATTGCCTCTTTCTCTGCATATGCTATCATTGCTATGGGAGAAAGGGGTGCGGATTTTGCTGCTTTTCGTTATGTAATCTTTGGTACAATTGGTGCTTGTGCTTATCTTTTAGGAGTAGGTTATCTTTATATCCTTACTGGCTCACTTAATATGGCAGATTTGTCTCATCTAATACCAAAATTATTTTATAATAAAGCATTGCTTGTTGGTTTTGCCTTTTTCTTAGTAGGTGTAGGCATAAAAATGGGTATCTTTCCAGTACATTTTTGGTTACCAGATGCATATACTTTGGCTCCTTCAGCTGTAAGTGCTTTACTTGCTCCATTGTTTACTAAAGTTGGTGCCTATGTAATTATAAGGATTATGTTTACTGTCTTTGATCCATCTTTTTCCATAAAACTTTATCCAGTAATGGATATATTAGGCTGGATAGCAGCTGTTGGTATAATATTTGCCTGTATTATGGCACTTGCTCAATCTGATTTGAAACGAATGTTTTGCTACCTAATTGTAGCAGAAATGGGTTATATTGTAATAGGCATTGCTTCTGGTAATCGGCTTGGTCTAACTGGAGCTATTTTACACATTATTAATGATATGTTTATGATGGCTTGCCTTTTCACTGTAGCTGGTGCCATCATGTATCAAATGGGTACAAGAAATATCTATGAATTTCGTTACTTACATAGAACAATGCCTATTACTTTGGCTGTCTTTGTTGTGGGGGCGCTTTCTGTAGTTGGTGTGCCACCTGCATGTGGATTTTTTAGCAAGTGGTATCTCATTTTAGGTACTATTCAAGCAAAGAAATGGTTATTATTGTTTGTACTTTTAGCTAGCAGTTTGATTAATGCTGTTTTATTTTTCCGTGTTATAGAAAATGCTTATTTAGAACCTCGTGAGGCTCATGCACATGCCCATAATGGAGGACATCCAATTGTTACTTTAGATAGAGTTCCATTAAATATGCTTATAGCAATGATATTAATTGCTGCTGGTATCATTTTATTAGGTCTATTTAGTGGAAAGATTGTAATGAATATTATTGATTTTGCCATACCAGCGAATTTATAGGGGGAGGAGATGGAAACTGTACACTCTGTTGTACCACTCTTAGCCCTAATGGCCTCTTTGATTGGAGCCTTCCTTATACTGTTTACAGGTGAGAGGAACCCAAATTTGCGTGAAGTATGGACAATGATAGCTTCTATAACAAAATTTGGTTTAGTTGCCTCCATGCTTCCTCATGTACTTCAAGGTAAAGTTATTGAATACACTATTGTTGAAATTTACAAAGGACTTGCCCTCCAATTTAGGGTAGATACCTTTGGAATGATCTTTGCTTTATTAGCTTCTTTTCTCTGGATTGTTGTTTCACTCTATTCTATTGGTTATATGCGAGGTTTAAATGAACATGCTCAAACTCGTTATTATTTTTGTTTTGCCTTTGCCCTTTTTGGGGCAGTAGGTGTGGCTATGTCAGGCAATTTGTTAACTCTTTATATGTTTTATGAAATCTTAACAGTAGCCACATTTCCTTTAGTAGCTCATAAAGAGACAGAAGAGGCTATAAAAGCAGGCAGAAAATATTTAGCTTATCTTTTAACAGGTGCTGCATTTGTTCTTTTCTCAATGGGTTTAACTTATTATCTTACAGGAACACTTGATTTTAAGGCAGGTGGATTTTTAGCTGGTCATGGTTCAAGAGAATTATTAGCCCTTTTATTTGTGACATATATTATTGGTTTTGGTTCAAAGGCAGCTGTAATGCCTATCCATGAGTGGCTGCCTTCAGCTATGATTGCGCCAACTCCTGTAAGTGCTTTGCTCCATGCAGTAGCCGTTGTAAAAGCAGGTGTATTTTGTTGTTTAAGAGTAATTCTCTATGTATTTGGTCCTAAATTGCTTTCAGACTTAGGTTTATGGATAGTTTTAGCCTTCTTTGTTTCATTCACAGTTATTGTTGCCAATATAATTGCTCTAACTCAGGATCATTTAAAAAGAAGGCTTGCTTTTTCTACTATTAATAATCTTTCTATCATTATTTTAGGTGCAGCTTTACTTTCTTCTGATGGAATTAGAGGGGCTATGCTTCATATTCCATTTCATGGCTTTATGAAGATCACACTATTTATGTGTGCAGGCTCAATTTATGTAAAGACACATTTAGAAAATATTAGTGAAATGGAAGGTATAGGTCGTCAAATGCCTATTACGATGGCAGCCTTTACTATTGGAGCAGCTGGTTTAACTGGTATACCGCCTATATGCGGATTTATCAGTAAGTGGTATCTATGTTTAGGAGCACTTGAGGCAAAAGAAATTATCTTCCTACTAGTATTTCTTGCTAGTGCTTTATTAGATGCAGCTTACTTCTTCCCCATTATCTATAGTGCCTTTTTTAAAAAGCCAAAATTTGTAAAAGACCATTTTGATGAAGCATCATTTTTTGTAGTATTTCCAATTGTAATTACAGCTATTGGTTCTATTTTCTTTGGGATTTTTCCAGACAAATTTATGCATTTCTTTAAACTAGCTCTGCTCTCAGCGAAGAATATTTTGGGGGTTTAAGTAATGATTAGGACATTAAAAGTAGCACTTTTTGTAAGCATATTTATAGTATTTTTGTTAGGTTTTTTTATCCATCCTGAACATGAAGCTCATTATTTTTGGCAAAAAATTCCCGTATTTGAAGGTATTTTTGGATTTATAGGTTGTATTGTACTTATTATCTTTTCTAAAGGATTGGGACATCTGTTTCTAGAAAGGGAGGAGGACTATTATGATTAAACCTATACCTCCGTTTTTAATCTATTTAATAGGAGCACTGTTTGTTCCTCTACTTGTAGGGAAAGCAAAAAAGGCTCTTCTTTTAATTATACCAATCCTTGCTTATATTGACCTTTTATTAATGCCTCATGGTAATTATTGGAAAATAAAATTTTTAGATTATGAGCTTATTTTTGGACAAGTAGATAAATTAAGTATGGTCTTTGCATATGTATTTGTCATTATTAGTTTTGCTGCTCTGCTTTATGCCTTACATGTAGATGATGATGTTCAGCATTTTTCGGCTCTTTATTATGCAGGCAGTTCTTTAGGTGTAGCCTTTGCTGGTGACCTCTTTACTTTATATCTCTTTTGGGAAATTATGGCTGTAGCCTCTGTTTTTATTATCTGGTCTCAAAGAGATAAAGAAGCTATAGGTGCTGGATTTAGATATCTTTTGGTTCACCTTTTTGGTGGTTGTGCACTTTTAGCAGGTATTGTTATTTATGCGATAAAGACAGGCTCCATTGCTTTTTCTGGGCCACTAGTAAAATGTGGTTTGGGTTTTTGGCTTATATTAATCGGTTTTATATTAAATGCTGCTGTTCCTCCATTACATCCATGGTTACCTGATGCTTATCCACGTGCATCTGTTACTGGTGCTATTTTCCTTACTGCATATACTACAAAAAGTGCCGTTTATACTTTATTAAGAGCATTTCCTGGTGTGGAAGTCCTTGCTTATCTTGGTGCTATTATGACAGTTTATGGTGTTGTTTGGGCGATTATGGAAAATGATATAAGGCGTCTACTTGCTTATCACATTGTTAGTCAGGTAGGATACATGGTGGGTGGTGTAGGTATAGGGACAGAATTATCTATGAATGGCTCAGCAGCTCATGCTTTTTGTCATATCCTTTATAAAGCATTATTATTTATGGGTGCAGGTGCTGTTATTTATCAAACAGGTATGCGTAAAATGAGTGATTTGACTGGAAGGGATCTCTATAAAAAGATTCCTCTTAGTTTAATATTTTATATGGTAGGTGCTTTTTCCATTTCGGCTGTACCATTATTTAATGGATTCATATGTAAACCTATGATTGTTACTGCAGCAGAAGAAACTCATATGTTAGCTGTCTTTTTCTTAATGCATACAGCCTCCATTGGTACATGGTTATGTGTAGGTCTTAAACTGCCATATTATACATGGTTTGGGAAACGCAGACCAGAATTAGGAGAAATAGAGATAAAGAAACTTCCTTGGAATATGATTGCTGGTATGGCATTTCTTTCCTTCCTTTGCATCTTTATGGGTGTTTATCCAGATATACTTTATCGTGTTCTTCCTTATCCTGTAGAATATCATCCTTATACTCCAATGCATGTCATCGGTGCCCTTCAAATGCTTTTGATGACTGTAGTTGGTGTTTGGATTTTATTAAAGAGACTTGAGCCGCATGCTGTAATTAATCTTGATACAGATTGGTTTTATCGTAAAGGTGCAATTCTTTTTGTAAAATTCTGTTATGGTTTAAGTGCAATACGTACAATTTTGCAAAAGCTAGCCATAGATTTTGTAGATGGAGTTATTGTAATAAGCAAAAATCCAATTTATGTAATAGAATCAATATTTTCTTCAAAAACAACTCGATTAGAACCTTATGATGCTAATACTTATCGAACAGCAGTAGGTATTGGAGTGATGTTTTCACTTATCTTTTTCGCTATCGTCTGTTTCATTTTCTTCCATCATCTATTGCAGTTGTTAGTTAAATAAATTTTATTGAGACTTGCTCTTTTTCCAACGTGGATGTGTAATACCATATTTATGTATTTTATAATGTATTGCCCTTTTACTAATACCTAATAATTCAGCTGCTTTTTTCTGAATCCAATTGGTTTTTTCCAATGCTTGAATAATTAATTCTTTTTCTGCCTCTTTTAATTTAATTCCTTTTTTGACAAGAGAAGGAAAAGGTTCATATTCAAGCGCTAAATCTTCAGCATGTATGATATTTCCTTCTGCCATTAATACAGCCCTTTCTATAACATTTTCTAATTCCCTCACATTTCCTGGCCAATGATAATCTAAAATAATTTTTTTAGCCTTTTCAGAAAATCCTTTAATTTGTTTATTTAACTCAAAATTGAATCTTTTTAAGAAAAAATGAGCTAATGGCAAAATATCTTCTCTCCGTTCTCTTAATGGTGGTAAATGAATATGAACAACATTAATTCTGTAATATAAATCTTCTCTAAATTTCCCTTCTTCTATTAAGCTTTTTAAATCTTTATTAGTAGCAGCTAATATTCTTACATCCACCTTTATTACTTGATCCCCACCTAAACGTTCAAATTCTTTTTCTTGTAACACTCTCAGAATTTTTGCCTGTATAGATAAACTCATATCTCCTATTTCATCCAAAAAAATTGTTCCACCATTTGCCTGTTCAAATCTACCAATCCTCCTTTTATAAGCCCCAGTAAATGCTCCTTTTTCATGTCCAAATAATTCGCTTTCTAAAAGAGTTTCTGGTAAAGATGCACAATTCACTTTAATAAAAGCCCTTTTTCTCCTAGAACTATTGAAATGAATAGCACCAGCAATAACTTCCTTACCAGTGCCTGTTTCTCCTGTTATTAAAACAGTTGTGTCAAAAGGACAAATCTTTTTTACAAGAGAAATAATCTTTTTCATTTGAGGGCTTTCAGCAACAATACGATCCAAGTCATATATATATTTCTGTGTATGGCGAAGATAATCTATTTCTGCTCCAAATAAGGAACATTCATCTATACAAATACGCTCAACCGTATTAACTACATCTGTTAAAGAAGGAGCTTCAAAAACATAAGGTTCTTTCCATTGTGAAGGCTTTTTACTGACAATGATATAAGGGGGAGGTATTTGTTGATTAATTGCTTTTAAAAAAGAAGATTGATTCTTTTCTAATATATCAAAATCAATCACAATAAAATCTACATTAAATTCTGTAAGTTTGTCTATAGCCTCTTTTATCTCATTAGCTTCTTCCACACGATGCCCCTTTTCTTCTAATTTTTCCATAAGAAATATGCGCTCTCTTTTATCTTTTTTAACAATTAATACAAGACTCATAATAAAACCTTTAACACACTGACTTTACCATTTCAAGTTAAACTGTTTTGTGACTTGACCGTTTAAATATGTCAAGTTAATATTCATTGAGTTTTTTTCAAATGAAAGTGACTATCTTTAAAAGACTTGTTATCAGTTATCTAGTAATCATCCTTTTGATTATATTTTTGGGAGTATATACTACATTAAGACTCAATCAACTTAATCAAATTATAAATTATATGATTTCTGTGGATAGCGTTACTATAAAGCTTACAGAAGAATTAGCAGATGCTATACTTACTCAGGTTGGTTTTGAAGAAAAATATTTAATTTCTAAAGATAAAGATTTTTATCAACGTTTTTGGGAAATTAGAGATTATATATCTAAAAATATAAGAAAATTAAGATACATAGCTGATACAACCAAAAAAAGAAAATTAGTTAAAGAAATTAAAAAAGTGTATGATTCTTATCTTTTTTTATTTAAAGATGCCTTATATGATTCAAATAAAGAAGAATATCAATTGAGAAAACAAAAAATAATTAGCGAAATCAGCCAAAAATTGAAAGAAATAGCTAATATTGCTAGATTAGATAGAGATAAAAAAATGCAAATGGCTAGCGATATAAGTCTTCAAGTCATTAAAGTAACAACAATAACTGCAGCTATTGGTTTAATTATGGTAATCTTAATTTCATTTTTTAATACAAGGAATATAAATCGTCCTATTTTGCTTTTAAAAGAAAAAACAAAGGAAGTAGCTAGAGGGAAATTTGGTTCACCATTAAATATTTCTTCACCACCAGAAATAAAAGAATTGACCAATTCATTTAACACTATGTGTGAACGTTTAAAAGAATTGGATGAAATGAAAAAGGATTTTATTAGCCACTTATCTCATGAATTGCGCACCCCTTTAACGGCTATAAAAGAAGCATCTAATATGTTGCTTGAAGGTGTTTTTAAAGATATGCCAGAAAAACAATATGAGCTTTTTTCAATTATAAAAGAAGAATGTGAAAGATTGATAAATTCAGTTAATAGAATTCTTGATCTTTCTCGTATGGAAGCTGGTATGATGACTTATAATTTTAAAACAGCTAGTATTATTCCTATTATTCAAAAAAGTGTTACAAAGTTAATTCCTCTTGCTCAAAAGAAAAAAATTGACATTGAATTAAACCTATCAGATAAAATATCTTTGACAAAAATAGATGAAGAAAAAATAGCTCAAGTTATAGAAAACTTATTAGACAATGCATTAAAATTTACTTTAGAAGGAGGTAAGGTTATTATTACAGCAATGGAAAATGAGAAAGGGATGATAGAAGTATCTGTTGCTGATACTGGTTGTGGTATTCCTAAAGATGATTTGGAAAAAGTTTTTGATAAATTTAAACGAATAGAAAGCGGTTGGGTGGCGGTAAGAGGAACAGGTCTTGGTCTTTCTATCGCCAAGCACATTATAACCGCTCATGGGGGACAAATATGGGTAAAAAGCGAACCAGGCAAAGGAAGTGTTTTTTATTTTACTTTACCTGTATCTTAATGATTTTTTTCTTTGATTCATGTACTTTAAAAAAAGAATATCCAAAATTGCCACAAGAAAATATTGAGTTAATTCAGGCAAAAAAGTTTATGATAAATGGAAATTATAAAGCTGCATTAGAAAAAAATCAAAAGATTTTAAGAACATATCCTGAAATAAAGGATGAAGCCCTTTTTCAAATAGGCTTGATTTATGCTCATCCTAAAAATCCAGATAAAAATTATGAAAAGTCTTTAAAATATTTTCAAGAAATTATTAAAAAGTTTCCTAAAAGCCATTTGAAAAATCAAGCTAAAATATGGATTCTAGTTTTGCAAGATATTATAAAGAAGGATAAAAAAATTAAAGAACAAAATGAAAAAATTAAAATTTTAATGCAAAAAATTTTCAAATTAGAAAAAGAAAGTAAAATAAAAGATGAAAAAATAAAAGATTTAAAAAAGCAGATAGAAAAATTAAAAGAAATAGATCTAACTATTGAAGAGAAAAAGAGGAAGTCTTTGCCATAGAGAGGTAAGGGATGGATAAAATATTAGTGGTGGATGATGACTTAAATATCCTTAGAGTTTTGAAAATGAGGTTAGAAGCTGAGGGTTATTCAGTGACTACTGTTGCTGAAGTTCATGAAGCGATAGAGCTGGTAAAGGAAGAAGAATTTGATTTAGCTTTAGTAGACTTAAAACTTACAAAGAAAAATGGGATTGAGCTTATGGAAGATTTACATCGCATACAACCTGAAATGCCTGTTATTATCCTTACTGCCTATGGTACGATTGAAAGTGCTGTAGAAGCTATGAGAAAAGGAGCTTATAGCTATTTGACAAAACCTTTTGACCCACGCGAGCTTCTTTTACAGATAAAAAATGGAATTGAAAAATCAAGGCTTTCAAAAGAAGTTAGAAGACTAAAGGATATAGTTAAGGAGAGATATGAATTTGAAAATATTGTTGGTGAAAGTGAAAAAATGAAAAAAGTATTAGAATTAGTGTCACGAGCAGCAGAAACAGATTCCAATGTTTATATTCAAGGTGAAAGTGGCACAGGGAAGGAATTAATTGCTAAGGCATTGCATCTGGCTAGCTCAAGAAAAGATGGCCCTTTTGTAGCGATTAATTGTGCAGCCATTCCTGAAACTCTTTTAGAAAGTGAACTATTTGGTTTTAGAAAAGGAGCTTTTACAGGTGCTTTTTACAGTAAAAAAGGAATTTTTGCTCAAGCTCATGGAGGAACAATTTTTTTAGATGAAATATCTGAAATGTCTTTATCTATGCAGGCAAAATTGCTGCGAGTAATAGAGGAAAAAGAATTTTATCCTGTAGGTTCAGAAAAGCCTATAAAAGTAGATGTAAGAATAATTGCTGCTTCAAATAAGGATCTTGAAAAAGAAGTACAAAAAGGGAATTTCCGTAAAGATCTTTTTTATCGTATTTATGTTATTCCCATTAAACTTCCTCCTTTAAGAGAAAGAAAAGAAGATATTCCTCTTTTAGCAAAACATTTTTTAAAAAAATTTTCGCAAAAAATGAAAAAAAATATAAAGGGGTTTTCACCAGGCGCACTTCAAAAAATGATGCTTTATTCTTGGCCAGGAAATGTTAGAGAATTGGAAAATGTTGTAGAATGTGCGGTAGCTATGACTACTCAAGATATAATTACTGAGGATTTAATTCTTCCAACAGAGCCAATAAAAGAGACTACTTTAAAGCCATTAAAAGAGGCAAAAGATGAATTTGAAAGAAAATATATTATTCAACTCATGGAAATTACTCAAGGGAATGTAACACAAGCAGCAAAATTAGCCAGAAAATATAGGGCAGACCTTTATAAACTTCTAGAAAAATACAACATAAATCCAGAGGATTTTAGAAAAAAAGGTTAATTTTTAAATATTTTTAAGCATTTTGCATTAAAAAATAATCATAATAAAAACTTATCAACCATTTATTTTCTTCAGGAAAATCTAATTTTTTTAAATTTTTAAAAAGTTCTTTTACAATAGGAAATTTCAATCCTACTGCTGGAAATGCTTGTCCTATTCTTTTTAAAAGCCAAGTTTTATCTAATGGTTTATGACAACCACCTGCAATAATTTCTCTTTCTTTTGGAGTAAGCAATGCCCATATTTGCTCTTTTGTCATCTCTTCACAAAACATCACCGCCTCCTAATTTTATATAAGCAATAACTATGCCAAAATCAAGTCCCGAATATCTTTATAAAAATTTCTTACCAATCAAAAACAATTGAAAAGCTTTTCCTTCAAAAGAGAAAACATTTTCCTATGGGGTCAGGTCTTGCAATATAACAATTAATTTGATAGATTGATTTTGATGGCAAGGCCTTTACGCATAGAATTTCCTGGAGCTGTTTATCATATCACTTCAAGAGGCAATGCAAAACAGGCAATTTTTCTGGATGATAAGGACAGAACTAATTTTCTTGAAGTTTTAGACTCAGTAGTCAAACGATTTAATTGGCTTTGCCATGCTTATTGTCTGATGGACAATCATTATCATTTACTTATTGAAACACCCGAAGGAAATCTATGTAAAGGAATGAGACAGCTTAATGGGGTTTATACTCAAAAATTTAATAAAAGACATAACAGGGTTGGACATCTTTTTCAAGGAAGATACAAAGCAATATTAGTTGAGAAAGAAAGCTATCTTTTAACCTTATGTCGATATGTAGTTTTAAATCCTGTAAGGGCAGGTTTGGTAAAACATCCAAGGGAATGGCAATGGAGCAGTTATAGGGCTACTGCTGGCGAAGAAAAAGCTTTTTCTTTTTTAACAATTGATTGGATACTTTCCCAATTTGACAGCCATAAGAAAATAGCAAGGAAGCAATATAAGCAATTTGTATTAAATGGAATAGGGGAGAAATTTCCTTGGGATATGGTTAAAGGGCAATTACTATTAGGTAATGAAAATTTTATTAAAAAATTTAATGAATTGTTAAAAGATAAAGAAAAAATTAAGGAAATACCAAGAATTCAAAGATATGCTGCGAGACCTTCACTTAACGAACTTTTTATGAATAAAAAAATTATGGATAAAAAATTAAAAGACGAAATAATTTATTTAGCTCATATTCATTATGGATACACTTTAAAAAAAATTGCAGAGTATTTAAATGTTCATTATGCTACTGTTAGCCGGGTTATTAAACGTATTGAAGGAAAAAGTAAAAAATGAGGGTTATAGAAATGAAATTAGTCAAGTATATTATTTCAGGACTTTCTTTAAAATTTTTAGAAGCTTTCTGAATACATCTTTTGTCCCCCATTTTTAACCCATCACTCCAAAATTTTGGGGAATGTCCAATATTATTCATCTATGATTTAAATATTATCGATGAGCAAAAATAAAAAATGCCAGATTTGGTAATAAAAATTTTCTTTTTAAGTATTTTAAAATCTTTTCTTCTTCCACTTTCCAATAAATATCTATGTCCAATACTACTTCTTCTATAAAAGAACCATAAATATAAGAAAAAATTATTTCTTCTTTGTTTGAAAGATAATTTTTAAGCTTTTGAATAACTATTTCTTTGTTTTTTTCATTTGTCTAGCAAGCATCAAAAATGTTATATTGCAAGACCTGACCCCAATTTAATGACCCCTGACCTGACCCCAATTTAATGACCCCAATTTAACAGGGTAAGGGGTTGAAGTAATTAGGAATATCAATTTAAAATTGGCGAAATAATTAAAAAGTGTTAAGGAGCTAAAGATGAAAATTTGCATAATAGGCACAGGATATGTTGGCTTAGTTACAGGAGCAGGACTTGCTGAATTTGGTATGGAAGTACTTTGTGTGGATAAAGACAAAAAGAAAATAAGTGCACTTAAAAAAGGTATAATCCCTTTTTATGAACCTGGTCTTGAGGATCTTGTAGCTAAAAATTGTTCTGAAGGCAGACTAAATTTTTCAACTAATATAGCAAAGGGGATTGATTGGGCTAAGGTAATATTTATAGCTGTTGGCACGCCCCCAAATACAGATGGCTCTCCGGACTTATCTCAAGTTGAAGCAGCTATAAAAGAAATAGTTCGTCATATGAAGGAACACCGTATT